>JALYNE010000047.1 GCA_030773375.1 Pseudomonadota bacterium | reverse complement strand
CTGAAGCGCGTTTCGAGCAGATCCGCCCATGGGCCCTGCCCGCGCATGCGGGTGAACCAGTTCGGGTCATTGTCGCGTCCCCCGCGCAGCGACTGAATGATGCTCATGACCTTGGCCGCACGCTCGGGATAATGCTCGTCGAGCCATGCTCGAAAGAGCGGCGCAACTTCATGCGGCAGCCGCACCGGCAGGTAGAAGACGCCGCTCGCGCCGGCTTCAGAAGCGGCCTCGACGATATGCTCCAGCTCGCCGTCCGTGATGCCAGGGACGACTGGTGCGATCGCAACGGTAGTGGGGATACCTGCGGAGCGCAGCATCTTCACTGCCGCAAGACGTTTCCGCGCCGCGGGCGCGCGGGGCTCGAGCGTGCGTGAGATCTCCGGCCTGAGTGAAGTGACGGAGATCGCTACCGAGATCAGCTCCTTTTCGGCCATGGCCGCGAGAAGATCGGTGTCGCGCGTCACGCGGTCGGACTTGGTGGTGATGAAGAGTGGATGGTTTGTTTCGGCAAGCACTTCGACGAGCGACCGCATGATCCGCCATTTGCCTTCGATCGGCTGATACGGATCCGTGTTCGTCCCGATCGCGAGCGGAGCCACGCGGTAGCTGGCCTTGCCAAGCTCGGCGCGCAGCAGCGCGGCCGCGTCCGGTTTTGCGAACAGCTTCGTTTCGAAGTCCAGGCCGGGCGAGAGGTCGTGGAAGGCGTGCGTAGGCCGGGCGAAGCAGTAGATGCAGCCATGCTCGCAGCCGCGATAGGGATTGATCGAGCGATCAAAGCCCACGTCGGGCGATACATTCCTGGCGATGATCGTCTTGGGCTTTTCCACCGTCACGCTCGTGCGGAGCGGGGGCGCTCTGCCGTCGAGCTGTTCCCGTTCGTCGAGCCAGTCACCGTCCGCCTCGCGAACGGCAAGACCGAAACGCCTTGGCGTCCTGTTTTCAGGCGCGCCGCGGCCGGGACGAAGATCCGGACGACTCATGGGCCGGAGGGTAAGCCGTCATTGAGAACGAAGCAAGAACAAATCTATTGGCTGCCTTCCACGGCGGCAGGCATGAGACTTCTCCGCTCAAGCCGGACCGCCTTCGCGCCGGGAAGACCGGGGAACCGCGGCCAAAGGCCTTGAACGAGCGCATCACGGGTGGCGGAATCCTTTCCCGCCTGCTGCTCGTAGATCCAGTAATTGCGGAGCACCGTCGGCACGTAGCCTCGGGTTTCCCAATAGGGGATCGATTCGATGTAGAGGAGCGGATCGCCATCGTCGATGCCGCGCGCATTCCACTCGCCGACGGGCACAAGCCCGGCATTATAAGCTGCGATCACCTTCGGGAGCAGCCCGCTCGTGCCGCCATTGTCGCGAAGATACTCGAGATAGCGCTGGCCATATTCGAGGTTGAAGGCCGGGTCGCTCAACTGGCTGGGATCGAACGCTTCGCCGCGGCTCCGCGCCATGTCACCGGCGGTTCCCGGCCGCACCTGCATGAGGCCATGGGCACCTGCGGGGCTCACCACCTGCGTTCGGAAATTCGATTCCTGGAGCGCGTGCGCATATGCGAGCGACTGATCGACACGCCAGCCGCTCGCCGGGCGCCAGTTGGGCATTGGATAACGCGCCGCCATGTTGACGCGCGCGCCCTGCGGCACGTTGTGGGCGAGCCAGAATTGCGTTCCGGGCAGGTTGAGGTCGGACGCGAGATGGAGAAGCGCTTCGTGCTCGCTCGCGCTTCCGATCTTTGCCTGGTGCGAGATCATCTCGTCAGCAAGCGCGCGTTCGCCAAGCTCATTGAGCGCGATTGCGGCCCGGACGTTGGGCTTCGCCGCAATGCCCTTCCATTCGGCGTCGCGATAATCGTGAAGTTCGCTTGGATCCTGCTTGCTGATCCCAAGCGCGCGTGCGGCGAGAAGACCGTAAAAGGTTTCTTTGGCGCGGGTCGCGCTCCTGAGGCGCGCCTGGACGCGTTCGGGACGGGCGCACATCATGTCGGCGCGGGCAGCCCAATAATGTCCGGCTGCGGCAAGCTCGGCGTCGGTGGCACGGGCTGCCACGGTCGCGAAGCTCGCCCCGGCAGCTTCGCAATCGCCGAGGCGCCAGGCCGCAAGGCCTGTAAGCCACTCAGCCTGCAGCGCCCACTCGCCTCGTCCTGAGCGCGCCTTTTCGGCGAGCCGCCGCGCATCGGCATAGCGGCCGCTAATGTAGTGCGACCAGGCGACGCGCTGCTGGTATTCCGTAAGCGCCTCGGGCGTCAGCACATATTCGCGCTCGGCAACCAGGCTCTCGGCGGCCGCAGGCTGGTTGTCCTTGATGAGCGGCTGGATGAGCGCCTCCAGTTCGATGGCAATTGCGTCGCCCTTGACGCTCTTGGCGCGCGAGCGGCGCGGCTGTCCTCCGCCCCAGAACAGCTTTTGCGGCTGCGTGAAGACAGGGGCTTCGATCGCTCCCCGGCTGATGGCGAGGCGGGCAAGCTGCCCGGCCTTCGGCATGTCAGGGGCAATGGCAACGAGCGCGAGGAGGGGCTCGAGCTCCACTTTGGGTGACCCTTTTGCAAGGTAGATCTCGGCGCGTGCCACGGCGTGCAGTGGCCCGTCGCCCATGGAATCGAGCTTCGCGGCGGCGGCGGCCCAGTCTTCGGCGCGGATCGCATCGAACACCGCCCGATACGCGCTTCGCTCGAGCTCGCTCAGCACGGACGGCGGGGCCGCCTGGCGGACGCTACTCGCCGCGGCGGCGCCGGCCGCGAGGGCAGGCGCGGTCGGCAGCGTGATCGCGGCGAAAGCCAAGAGGCAGCGCAGGTGGGTCATTGTTTCAGTCCCTCCATCAACATCAGAAGGTCGGCCCAGGCGTGGCCTTTATAAGCGGGCTGGTTGACCAAGAATGAAGGCGGCAGGCTGACGATCGTGCGGATCGGCCCTGCATGGGTGGAGACTTCATGCCAGCGCCCCCGCGCCTGCGCCATGCCGAGCCCAAGCAACGCCTTCGAGCAGGCGTCCCCGAAGAGCAGCAGTGCGCGCGGGCCTGCGAGGCCGATATGGTGCCGAGCCAGCGTTGTGCATTGCATCGCCGCCTCACTCGTGAAGCGGCCATCGGGGGACCGGATGCAGGACAGCGATGCAAGGTAGATGGAGTTGCGATCCCGCCCGATCGCCGCCAGCATGCGATCGAATAGCTTGCCGACATTGCCCGAGAGCAGAGTGCCGGCGGCGCAATCCTCCGCTGCCGGCATATCGGTCAGGATCATCAGCCCCGCGGTGGGGTCACCGGCCGGGCACACGCGCGGCGCGGCGGGGGAGGCAAAGGGGAGGCTGATGCTGTCGCGCAAATGGCCGCGAAACAGGTCGAGCTGGTCCGGGAGCTTGTTCTGCGGCTCGGCCGGCGCAGCCGGCGCGAACCCTCCGGGCGCCTCCTTGTTCGGACGCAGCCAGTCGCGCGGAGATTCGTCGACCATCACGTCGACGCCCGCGTCGGCCCACCATTGCAGCACGCTCGCCGCTGCCGATGGCGATAATGGATCGTTCCCCCGCTCCATCAGCCAGTTGAGTCAGGAGATGGCGGGCTGGTCAACCGCAAAAGAGCCTCTTATCTGCCAGCTGGTGCAAGGATGCGATGAAGGGCGCGAAAGCGCGTCCAATGGAGAGCGGCATGTCTGAACGGGAGTCGATGGCTTACGACGTGGTGATCGTGGGCGCTGGCCCTGCCGGACTTGCCGCGGCCATCCGATTGAAGCAGCTCGCACAAGCCGCCGGGCGCGATCTTTCGGTCTGCATTCTCGAGAAAGGGTCGGAAGTCGGAGCGCATATCCTGTCCGGCGCGGTGATCGACCCCCGCGCCATCGATGAACTTCTCCCCAACTGGCGCGACCTCGACAGCCCGCTCACGGTCCCGGTCGTCGAGAACCACCATTGGATTCTGACGCGGACCAAGAAATATTCGATGCCGCACGTGCTGCTGCCGCCCTTCATGAGCAACAAGGGCACCTTCACGGCATCTCTGGGGAACGTCTGCCGCTGGCTGGCCGGCCACGCCGAAGCTCTTGGCGTCGAAATCTTTCCCGGTTTTGCCGCAGCTGAACTGCTGTTCGATGAGGACGGATCCGTGAAGGGCGTTGCGACCGGCGACATGGGTGTCGCCCGCGATGGAAGTCACAAACCCGAATATCAGCCGGGCATGGAGCTTCACGGCCGCTACACCTTCTTCGCCGAGGGCGCTCGCGGACACCTTACGAAAGAGGTCAAGCGCAGCTTCGGCCTCGATGCCGGCAGCGAGCCGCAGGTCTACGGCATCGGCCTGAAGGAGCTTTGGGACATCGCGCCCGATAAGCACGTGCCGGGCCGAGTGATCCACACGCAAGGCTGGCCACTCGAGGACGCCTGGGGCGGAGGCTTCCTCTATCACCAGGAGAATGGTCAAGTCGCGTTGGGGTTTGTCGTTGCGCTCAACTACCGCAATCCGCATCTCTCGCCGTTCGAGGAGTTCCAGCGTTGGAAGCAGCATCCCGCAATCCGGGAAGTTCTGGAGGGCGGCAGACGCGTCAGCTATGGTGCCCGTGCCATAAACGAGGGCGGATATCAGGCGATCCCGCGCCTCCATTTCCCAGGCGGGGTTTTGCTTGGCTGCTCCGCCGGGTTCGTGAATGTGCCGCGCATCAAGGGCAGCCACACTGCGATAAAATCCGGGATGCTTGCTGCCGAAGCGGCCTTCGAAGCGATCGCATCCGGGCGCGCCAACGACGAGCTGGTGACCTACGGCGAGGCACTGCATTCGAGCTGGGTCGCGGACGAGTTGAAGATGGTCCGCAACGTGGAACCGCTGGTAGCGAAGTTCGGCGGCACGCTCGGCACGTTGCTCGCAGGAGCCGATATGTGGATGCGCTACCTGAAGATCGGGCTTCCATTCACCATGCGCCACCATCCCGACCATGAAACGCTGTGGCGCAAGGACCTCGTCAAGCCCATCGCCTACCCAAAGCCGGACGGCGTCATCAGCTTCGACCGTCTTTCTTCGGTGTTCTTGTCGAACACCAACCACGAGGAGGACCAGCCGGTGCATCTGGTGCTGAAGAACCCAGCCGTTCCGACCGAGGTGAACCTTCCGCTCTACGACGGCCCGGAGCAGCGTTATTGCCCGGCGGGCGTTTACGAATATGTCGATGAGGGCGGGCGTCCGCGTCTCCAGATCAACGCGCAGAACTGCGTTCATTGCAAGACCTGCGACATCAAAGACCCCACTCAGAACATCGAGTGGGTCGTCCCCGAAGGCGGAGGAGGCCCGAATTACCCCAATATGTAACCGTAAGCTGATCGCGCTGGCGACGGCCGCCCTGATCCTTCCGGCGCCCGGCTTGGCGAGCGTCGACGATCGCGCACTCCTTGGGGCTTATGTCAGGGCGCGCGCCGCGGACAGCATGGGTGCGTCCACCGCGGCTGCGGAAGGCTACGCGGCCGCGCTCGCTTTGTCGCCTGACAATGAGGTCCTTGCCGGCCGCGCGCTCGGGCAGGCGATCGCCGCAGGAAACTGGCCGGTCGCCCTTCGGTCGGCACGGATTCTCGAAAAGAAGGGGCTTCTTGGGGCTGAGGGACGGCTGGTCCTGCTGAGCGAGGCGCTCCGGGGTCGGGAGTGGAAGCGGGCGCGCGGCTATGTTGAGCCCATCGCAAAGGACGAGGTGTTCGGCTTCATGGCTCCGGTGCTCAGCGCATGGATCGCGCACGGCAGCGGCAAGGGCGATCCGATCGAAATGCTCGCGGCCGCGGGAGGCGATCAGCTCGCGGCCGGCTATGCCGCCGAGCACAGGCCGCTGCTGCTGCTTGCCAGAGGAAAAAAGGAAGGCGTCGGCGAACTTCTGCCGGCGATCGCCGCGGCCGGGCCGCGTGCGGCCCGGCTCCGGGTTGCCGGCGCCGCGACGCTCGCCAGAAAGGGCCGGCGCAGGGAAGCGCTGGCGCTGCTCGACGGGGATGCCCCCGCTATTCTGGCAGCGCGCCGGCTGCTTGAAAGCGGAAAAACAATCCCCGGCGACATGGTCGGCGCGCAAGGCGGCGTCGCCGAATTCTTCCTTCGGCTCGCGCTTGAGCTCAACGCCCAAAAGGCCGACCGGGTCGCACTGAGCTTCGCCCGGCTCGCCACCTTCCTCGCCCCTGCAAACAGCGAGGCCTGGCTCGTCACGAGCCAGCTTCTCGGCGCAGCCGAGCAGCATCAGGAGGCGCTCGCCGTGCTCACACACGTGCGGGCGGATGACCCCTTCGCTGCGGACGCGGCCGACGTGCGCGTCCGGCTGCTTGCAACCAGCGACCGACAGGAGCTTGCAATCCAGGAGGCGGAAGCGGCGGCGCGGAGTGGCGGCGCGACGGTCGTCGAATGGAGTCGGTTGGGCGATCTTTACTCCTCGGTGAAGCGCTATGGGGACGCCGCGCAAGCTTATCGAGAGGCGCTGCAACGCCGCAAAGCGGGCGGGACGGAAGCCGAGTGGGCGCTCTGGCTGCTCCTCGGCGGAGCGTTGGAACAGGCCGGCAGATGGCCGGAGGCGAAGACGGCGCTTGAGACGGCGTACAAGCTCGCGCCCGATCAGCCGCTGGTCCTCAATTATCTCGGCTACGCGCAGCTCTCCCGGCGCGAGAATATAGAGGAGGCGATGGGCCTCATCGCAAAGGCGAACAAGCTCGAGCCTGAAAGTGCGGAGATCACCGACTCGCTCGGCTGGGCCCATTTCCTCCGCGGGAATGTGCCGCAGGCAATCGAGCTTCTTGAGCGCGCGGCAAAGAGCCGACCTGCGGATGCTGAAATCAATGAACATCTCGGCGACGCTTATTATCGCGCGGGTCGGCGGTTCGAGGCGCGATATGCCTGGCAAGCGGCCTTGCTTCACGCCGAGGGTGAGGACGCCTCCCGGCTTCGCACCAAGATCGACACCGGCCTGACGGCGAAGCTCGCATCGCCCTGATGGAGGAAGTCGCTTTTGCGAAGATAAACCTCGCGCTGCACGTGCGGGGGCGAGAGCCGGACGGCTACCATCGCCTGGAAACCATTTTTGCCTTTGCGGAGGATGGCGACCGGCTGCATGTCGCGGAAGCGGTCGAGCTGAGCCTTACCGTGGCAGGGCCGTTCGCATCTTCGCTCCAGGGTGAAGCGGACAATCTGGTCCTCCGCGCGGCCAATGCGCTGCGCACCCGCTGCGGCATTGCCAAAGGTGCAGCTTTGGTCCTCGACAAAGTGCTACCGGTTGCTTCCGGGATCGGTGGCGGGTCTGCCGACGCCGCCGCGACGCTCCGCCTCCTCAACCGCTTCTGGGCGATCGGCGCGCCCGACGCGCTTCTGCTCGACATCGCCGCATCGCTTGGGGCCGATGTGCCCGCCTGCATCAGGAGCGAAACGGTGCGCGGCGAGGGAAGGGGAGATCGGCTGAAGCCGGTGGACGGCTCCGGCCTTTCAGGTACGCCGCTCCTGCTGGTCAATCCTGGCATGCCCGTTTCGACTGCCGCTATATTCGGGGCCTGGGACGGCATCGATCGCGGCCCTCTTGCCGATGGTCTCCTGGAGGCGAGCCTCCGCGGCAGAAACGACCTTGAGCCGGCGGCTATTGGCCTCGCTTCGGAGATAAAGGCGGTGCTCGGAAGCCTCAGCGGCATGCCAGGCCTTCTACTCGCCCGCATGTCCGGATCGGGAGCGACCTGCTTTGCGCTCTTCCACTCGGAAGCGGCCTTGGAGCGGGCGAGCGTAGAACTCGCTGCGGCCCGCCCTGAATGGTGGCGGCTCACCAGCCGTCTCAGATGATCCGCCTGTGCCGTTACGGGACAGTCTTTCAACGCGCTTAACCATCGTGCGCGGCAGTTCTTCGTTTTGGCATACCTCTTGCTTCCATCGTCTCAGCCGGGTCGAGGAATGGCCACGTTCACCTTTCCGACATCCGCGCATGGTCCCTGTTCCTTCGCCGGGCAGGCGCCGTGATTTCGGCCGGTCGGGCAGCCCTTGCGGGCTGCCCGACCTTTTCTTAGGCCGGTGCGATGTTCGAGCTCAGTATCGAAGGGGCGGTCGCCCGCCTTCGCCTCAACCGGCCGGAAGCCAGGAACGCCATTCCGCTGGATGGCTGGCCCGCCATCGGGGACAGAAGCGAGGAGGCGCTGCGCTCGGGGGCGCGAATTCTCATCGTCTCAGGTGCCCCTGAGGGCGCCTTCTGCGCCGGTGCCGACCTCCGGGCTTTCACTCGCTTCCGCGATGATCCGGCCGCGCGCACGGCCTTTCGCCAAGAGATCCGCTCCGGGCTCGACAGGCTGCGCGACGTGCCGCTTCCGACCTTGGCCGTGGTTGAAGGTGGATGTTACGGTGCGGGCGTCGCACTCGCCATGGCCTGCGACCTCCGCTTCGCCGCGCCCAGCGCGCAGTTTGCAATCACGCCAGCCAAGCTCGGCATCTCTTATCCTCAGCAGGATGTCCATCGGCTGGTGGCCCTCGTCGGCCCCGGCCAAGCCTCGCGTTTGCTGTTTAGCGCCGAGAGCTTGGACGGCTTCGAGGCGGAGCGGATCGGGCTTGTCGAGCGCTGCTTCCCAACCGGGCTTGCCGAAGCCGTCGACGCTTTCGCGGCCGCGGTGGCAGCCAATGAAGCGGCCAGCATTGAGCTCTTGAAGCGCGGGGTTCGGCTCGCGGCGGGAGGCGTCACACAGGACGGGGAGCAGGATCGGGCTTTCGACGCGCTTCTGGGTGCCGACGTGCTGTTCGAGCGCCTCGAAGCCCATCGGAGCCGGCGCCGGTGAAGCCGGCATTGGGCATGAAGCTGTTGTTGCTGGTCGCCGCCTGCGGCGACCCCGACGCGGCTACGGAACGGGCACTCGCCAAAGCCGAGGAGCTTGCCGCCGAGGCAGGTCGGATAGAATGTGCGGTGGAGGGGGCCACCGGCTTCGCGCGCGCCTGCGTGATCGAGCGCGTGAGCGGTCCCGAAGGCACGACCTTGTTGCTTCATCACCCGGGCGGGGGTTTCCGCCGTCTCCTCGTTACGACCGACGGGCGCGGAGTCGTCGCGGCAGACGGAGCCGATCCGGCGATCGTCTCCGTTGTCGCCGGCAATCGAATCGAGGTGGTCGTTGCCGGAGACCGATACCGGCTCCCCGCAAAAATCAAAGGCGAGTCGAGATGACAAAGGCCTGGCGCCTCATTCTCACCGCCGAGGAGATGCGCGCGGCGGAGGGCCGAGCGATGGCGGCGGGTACTGAAGTCGAGCTCCTGATGGAGCGCGCCGGAATGGCTGCCGCCGAAGCCATTCGCCGCTTCGCCGGCCCGCTCCCGGCGCTCATCCTCTGTGGGCCCGGCAACAATGGCGGAGACGGTTATGTGGTCGCCCGCGTCCTTCGGGCCCTCGGTGTGGAGGTGCGCGTGGCTGCGCTCGGCGAGCCGCAGACGCCTGCCGCGCAGGCCGCGCGGCGAAGCTGGGGGGAAGCAGTCCACACGCTTGCCGAAGCGCTTCCGGCGCCGCTGCTGGTCGATGCCTTGTTCGGAACGGGGCTGAAGCGCGGCCTGGGTGAGGATGCGGCGGGCCACCTGAATCGTCTTGCAGCCGCGGCGCGAGTGAAGGCGGCGATCGACCTTCCGAGCGGCGTCGCGACCGATACCGGCCAAATCCTTTCGCCAGTGCCGGACATGGATATCACCGTCACGTTCGCAACCTTGAAGCCTGCCCACCTCCTGCAGCCTTCCGCCCGCCACATGGGCCGGATCGTGATCGCTGACATTGGGGTCGAGGCGGAAAGCCAGCTCTACGAGATCGGTGTGCCGAGGCTTCGTCCGCCGGGGCCCGAGGACCACAAATATAGCCGCGGCTATGTCGCAGTTGTCGCGGGCGAGATGGCGGGAGCGAGCGCGCTTACCGCAGCTGCCGCCGCGAAAGCAGGAGCAGGTTATGTACGCCTCGTGACCGACCGGCTGCTCGACCGGGTCCCCAATGCGGTCGTCCAGAGTGACGGCAGCGCTGCAGATCATCTCGCCGACGAGCGCGTCGGCTGCCTGGCCATCGGTCCTGGCCTGGGCCGGAGCGACCGTAGCCGCGATCTCCTTTCAGAAGCTCTCGCCAGCGCGCATCCGCTCGTGCTCGATGCCGATGCGCTCGTCCTGCTGCGAGGTGCCGGTCTGCCAAGGCTTGCTCAGATGCCGATCCTCACCCCGCATGCCGGCGAGTTCGCCCGGTTGTTCGGAAATCGGCATGGCAGCAAGGTCGAGCAGGCACGTGAAGCGGCCGCCGAAGCTCAAGCCATTATCGTGTTCAAGGGCGCCGATACTGTGGTCGCCGCTCCGGACGGGCGAGCGGCTATCGCTCCTCCGGCGCCGCACTGGCTTGCGAGCGCCGGCACGGGCGATGTGCTTGCCGGGATCACCGCTGCGATGCGCGCAGGCGGAGCCGAATCCTTCGAGGCCGCGTGCGCGGGCGTTTGGCTTCACGGCCGCGCCGCGGCGCGTGCCGGTGCGGGGCTCATCGCGGATGACTTGATCCAGCACCTCCCTTCGGCTTGGGTCGAAGCCTGTGAGTGAACCGGAAACCATCGTCCGGGTCGGTGCGCGCGGCGACGGCGTAACCGCCAGCGGCCGCTTCGTGCCGCTGACGGCCCCGGGAGACGTGGTCCGGCCGGACGGCACCATATCCGCGGGCCCGCATCGCGCCGTGCCGCCGTGCCGCCATTTTCCCGAATGCGGCGGCTGCCAACTCCAGCAGCTCGACGACGCCGCCTTTGCCGATTTCCTTGCCGACCGCGTGACCTCCGCGCTCGGGGCCCAAGGGCTCAGCGCGCCCGATATGCTGGCCCCGCACGTGTCGCCGCCGGTGAGCAGGAGGCGGGCTTCGCTTCGCGCCGACCGGCGCGGCAGCCAAGTGCTCCTCGGCTTCAATGCCGAGGCGAGCCACCGCATCATCGACATGCGCGAATGCTTCATCTTGAGGACAGAGCTGTTCGCGCTGATCGAGCCGCTGCGCAAGCTGATGGGAACCTTGCTCGGCCCGCGCGCCAGTGGCGGCGTGCGGATGACGCTCGCCGATCAAGGCGCGGACATCCTCCTCGAGAAGGTCGCGGTGGAGGGGCTCGAGCCCACGGAGGCACTGACCCAGTTCGCGGAAACCTACCGGCTTGCGCGTCTCGCAATTGACGACGGTTATGGCCCGCAGACGCGCTGGGAGCCCGAGCCGGTCACCGTCACCCTCGGCGGCGTGCCCGTTTCGCTGCCGCACGGGGCATTCCTGCAAGCCACGCGGGAAGGGGAGGAAGCGCTTGTTGCTGCCGTTCGCGAGGCGGTCGGGCGGGCCCGGCTGGTTGCTGACCTCTTTTCAG
This sequence comes from Pseudomonadota bacterium, assembly GCA_030773375.1. Taxonomy (GTDB): domain Bacteria; phylum Pseudomonadota; class Alphaproteobacteria; order Sphingomonadales; family Sphingomonadaceae; genus Allosphingosinicella. Next base: position 1,807 of record JALYNE010000047.1, on the reverse strand, counting down.
GTCTCGGCACCTTTGCTTTGCCCCTGGAAGGGCGGGTCCTCGCCGTCGAAGGGACCCGCGACGCGGCGCTTGCCCTCAAAGCCGCAGCGAACCGAGCCCAGCGGCACGTGTTCGTCGAGCATCGGGACCTCTTCCGACGCCCGCTCGACGAGAAGGAGCTCAGCCGCTTCGAAGCGGTTGTGCTCGATCCCCCCCGCGCCGGTGCCAAGGAGCAGGTTCCACTCCTCGCCCGCTCTTCGGTCGGCAGGATTGCCTATGTCTCGTGCAATCCCGCCACTTTTGCGCGCGATGCCAAGGCGCTGGTGGAAGGCGGGTACCGCCTTGAGTGGGTGAAGCCAATAGGCCAGTTCCGCTGGTCGACCCATGTCGAGCTTGTAGGCAGCTTTACCCGCTCAGCTGCGGTGTAAGCGCCGTATCGGCTGAGCTGTGCATCCTTGGTGCGCTCGCCGAACCGGCAGCATGTGCGCCTTAGCGGCTGCCGGGAAGAGAGGATGACTGGAAGGGGCTCGAAAAAAGCAGCTGCCTCATCAGGCACCGCCGGCCCTTGTCATAGGGGTTCCCTCGAATGTCGCGGAGGGTTGGCTTCTGACGTTTGGGATTACCCGGCAGACATCAAAACCCCCGCCGGTAAGGGCAGGGGTTCCGATTTTTAAGCTTGGTCGAACATCTTCGAGAAGGCCCGCTTCTCGCGCTTGCGCCAGTGGCCGCGATGATAGGCATCGGACGCCAGGAGCGGCATGACGCTGGTCGCCTCAGCGAACACCATCTGCTCCATTGCGGTCGAGACCTTGCCCCAGCTCGCCGCTTCCTGAAGGGTCGAGGAAGAGCAGGCGCCGTCGCGAACGTCGGCGACGGTGATCTGCACCGCGTATTTGTGGACGTCGACCTCCTTGCCTAGGATCTCGGCGCACACGACCGTATCCTGGATGAAGTTCTTCGGAACGCCGCCGCCGATCATCAACAGGCCGGTGGTGCCCGCCGCGATCTTGATGTCGGTGAGCTCGCGGAAGTCCGCGATGCTGTCGAGCGTCATGTAGGGCTTGCGCTCCTTCATACGATCGACCTGGTGCTTGACCAGGCCGAAACCGGCCGACGAGTCGGTAAAGGCCGGGCAGAAGATCGGCACGTCATGCTCGTAAGCGAGCTTGACGAGGCTGTTCTCCTTCTTGCCGTGCGTCATCAGCCACTTGCCCATCTCACGGATGAAAGCGCGCGACGAATAGGCCTTGGGCTCGAGGCTGTTCGCGATCTCGCCGATCGTGTGATCGGTCTCCTGCAGCTTTTCTTCATCGATATAGGTGTCGTAGATCCGATCGATGTAGAGCGAGCGCAGGATGTCGTCGTCAGGGATTTCAAACGCTTGGTAGTGCTTGTGGCCAAGGGCTTCGAAGAAGTCCATATCCACGATCGTTGCGCCCGTGGCGACGATCCCGTCGACCATGTTGTTGCGCACGAGCTCCGCATACAGGTCCATGCAGCCGCCAGCCGAGGTCGACCCGGCAATGACGAGGAAAATCGAGCAGCTCGGATCAGCGAGCATCTGATTGTAGATCTCCGTCGCCCGCCCCAGATCGCGACTGGTGAAGCTCATCCTCTTCATCGCGTCGACGATCGGACGCGCATCGAAGCTCTTGATGTCGATATGCTCGACGACGCTCGAAAGGAGCGCGGCCTTGCGGGTGTCGTTGCGGGTCAGCTCGTTCATTCCACTTCCTTCTGCATAAAGCGCCACGCCGACGAAAGCCGGTATGGTGTTGATACAATTCCGTTTCATAAGTGGGACGGCCTCGGCTGCCGTAGCAAACGC
>JALYNE010000046.1 GCA_030773375.1 Pseudomonadota bacterium | reverse complement strand
ATCAGCTCGGCAAGCCCTTCGGCGCCCCTGCCGAACAAGCCTTCCGCCGCCTTGAACACGTCCTGCTTGGCGACTGGCCCGCCTGCGGCCTGGCTCGCCCGATCGGCGGCGCTGCCGGTCACCGGCGCGGCGGGTACGGCTGGCACCGCCGGCGCAGGCGCTGGCGCCTTGCTGTTGCCGCCATCCACCGGCTGGTTTTCGGGTTCAGAGGGCCGGGGCTGTTCCTCAGCCGCTGCAGGCTCATATTCTCCTGCCTTGTTTGGATCGATCGTCTGGATCTGCGCGACGGCAGGTGCCGCAAAGGCCAGACCCGCCGCGGCGGCGAGCTTCAGAAACGCATACTTGATCATGGTGGAATTCCCCCGAACCCGCTGAAGGGCCGAGCTAAACCCTTTCTTGCTTGCTGCGCAATGAACGGACGGCGAGTGGAGTCGAATGCGCGCCCGAACGATGCGGCGACACATGTTGAACAGGAGCATAGGGCCCGCTATAGCCCGCGCTTCGGCGCTTAGCGGAGACGTGGGTGAGTGGCTGAAACCAGCGGTTTGCTAAACCGCCGTAGGGATAATTTCCCTACCGAGGGTTCGAATCCCTCCGTCTCCGCCAGCTGCCGTTGATTTTACTCGATTTTTTATAAGGCCGCCGCGCCGTTCCCATAACGGCTCCCTATGGCGGGTCCGCTTGACGCGGCCCGTTACCGGCACATTGGCACTCGCGTCCGCTCAGTTCGTGGAAGTGGCACTGTTCTTGTCGCGCTTGAGGCGCCCCGCCCAAGCGAGCAAGACACCGACCGCGTACGGAATCATTGGAACGGTGTCTAAGGTGACTGGTCCCCCGTCCGCGGATCCCAGCGCTGCCAGCGTCATCAGAAGGGCATACGCTGCGACGCAACTCGCCGCGATTGCGGTGGCTCGTTCAGTTACAAAGCGCCGGATCAGCCAGCGATCGAGCCCCAGCGACACGAGGTAGCCCCAAACGAAGCCGCCAAAGATTGCGCCGATCCAATACCCCGCACCGAAAGCCATGCCACCCCCCCTTTGGCCGTGAACTAATCATTGAGACGGGGCTCCGGCCAAGCTTTGTCAATTGCGGTGACCGGCTGGTTGCGAGCCTTTCTCCGTGGACTCTGATTGGAGCGAGTTGGCGCGGGGTTGCCGCTGGTGCAGGTGTTCACGCGGAACCTCGAGCGCAAGGTAGATCGCGTTCAAACTTGCATTGACCCCCTGACGGCGTCCGATGTCGTTTTCGAATGCGACCGCCTGCCAAAATGTTACAAAGGGCCAGCGCTCTCCCCCGCAATGTGTCCAGAGGTATGCCAATGAGAACGCCAGCGCCTTGGTCCGCACCAGCGAAAGCGCTCTCCTTATCGCACAGATGTTGAAAGACGAGCCTCTGCCCCGCGCTGTTCGCCTAGAACTTACGGGCAGGAAACCCAGAAAACTGAGTACGTCGACACGATCCGGATCGACTTACGAAAACCGGACCGAAGCGAATAGTGTGATGATACTCCCCCGTTTCCCTATGAGCTCGGTGCACGATTTTCATGCGCCCAATGTTGTGTTCCTGAAGAACAATTTCCGTCTCGCCCACCCTCACGATTGGCAGCGTGCGATCACACTCGTCTTGGCAGAATCGTTGTGACCGCAGATCCAACCTCAAGGTAGTCTCGAAGGATTCCTTGCCTGCGGGCTTGCCATCCCCCTCAGCCGTTGCCACCCCCACACAGACGAGGTTAAACGACGTGGCAACGGCCAAAGCAATAGGTATCAGGGCACTCATCTCGCCGCTCCTAAGTTGATCGGATGGCAGGCCTTCATCAGCTCATTCCCGCAGGGAGGAGTTCCCATCCTATATCTGCATAGATCGTCTATAATCGCCGTTCACAGGTTCAGGCCACCCCTGGCTGAGGCGCTGCCAGTAATTGGCTATAGCCGCTCCACTGAATCCGAGATCAGGCCGCGTCAGGGCCGCGGAGTTTCTCGAACTCATTGGTCGTGATGAAGCGGTATGTATTCTGAACCCTTTTGGACTGGAGAAGATACACTGTCCAGAGTGCGGCCCAGAGAACAGATGCAGTCATCGCGCCTACTCGCTGACCATTCACTACTTGCTCATGCAAAAGCCACGAGACAGCTATGAAGTCCAGCGCGTTCAGAATCGGGCCCGCCAACCAGAGGAGAACAATCACAAAGGGAACGGTATTGATGTGACGGCTGCCGTACAGTTTAGCTCCTGCGGCCGCAGCGAGGGCCACCTGCAAAGCGATCTTCAGCACCTCGATGTTGTAGACCATCTGAGGCAGATTCACCCCCTCGTTATCCGCCAGTAGGGAGAGCTGTCCGAAAGCCGATAATCCACGCAGGGGCGTTAACACCAAGAGGCCTATCACGAGAAAGGCTAGCCAGCCTCCGACGCCTTCCAACCGTTTGTCTGTGTTATCTGGCATCTGACCCTCCCCGGGTTATGGTCCCCTCCACATCGCGATCATGCAGTTTGCTGGCCGTGGTTGCAATCCCACGCACGCACACGAATCCGCCGCTTCACGCGACGGCCGAGTTCGCGCATAGCTTTCTGCCTCCACTTCGCGACAATATGCTAGATTGCAGTCGCTGCTGAGTCGAAACGATCAGCATCCTGTGGCTTGTTCCCTGCATCGAACAAGGAGGGCCAGGATGGCAGACGACCGTGTAAGCCAGTTGGAACGACTGGCGGATCTCCATTCGCGAGGGTTGCTTTCCGACGGCGAGTTCGAGATTGCTAAGAGGAACCTGCTTTCTCCTGAGGGTATAGCGCGAGGCGAAGCGCCTCAGCGGAGCATAGGAGCTAAAGAATGGATGGCGACGGGGGCAGCCACGTTGGCCTTGCTGATGGTCGGCGCTTACTGGATTGGCGGTAGCAACACTCAAGCCGAGGTGAGCGAGCAGCCCTTTGGGTTCACCAACCAAGTGGGACCTGCGTCGGCTGAAGAACCAGCAGGGGCATCGGGGGAGGAACAATGCGGTTCTCGACAGAACCATTTTCAGCTGAAAGATATGATTTTTGAAAAAGCCGCAAGCGAGTTGGGTGGAGATCCAGTACCGCTCAACACGCTAAAGAACGCGGTTAGCGTTCGAATGGAGATGCCGGTTGTTTCCGCAGTGGACGAGAAGGTGCGAAGGACGGATTGCACAGGCCGGTTGGTCATCGACTTGCCGCCTGGAACCCGGGAGGCATTCCACGGAGACAAAAGCCTCGAAGCTGATCTGGAGTACTCTTTTCAACCCGCCGCCGACGGCTCCGGATCCGTGATTCGCGCCGAGGGGTTCGGCTATATTCTTCAACGTCTGGTGGCAGCAGCGTCCTTGTTGAACGCTCAGCGCTTAGCTTCGAAGGGCGGCCCGCAGCTGCAGCGAACATACAATCCGAGCTTCGACTGCGGTCGATCGTTGACCAATGTCGAAAGAATGATCTGCCAAGACGAACAGCTCTCATTGGCTGATCGCCTGGTAGCTGCGAAATACGATCAGCTACAAGAAAGCCTGCCACCTCTTGTCTGGAAGGACGTGCAGCGTTCGCAACGAACCTTTCTTCAGGAACGAGCAGAGTGCGCAGATACTTCGTGCGTCCGCAGCGCGTATGTTAATCAGTGGAAGGCTCTCAGCTCCGTGGAAAAGGCCTTCGAGGATCCTGCTGAAGCCGTACCTGCAGCGGAGGAAGCACCTGCCGCAGAAGTTACGCCTGCACAATATTGAGCCGCGCAAGAAGAGCCGCGCCATTGATAGCGATAGAACCCAGATCCTACGGTTCGTCCCGTGCTTTGTAGGCGCCCCGATGGCTCTCGCCTCGTAGCCGGACGCTGCCTCCTCATCGTGGGGCAGCGGTTCTTTGTGGGCGCCGAGGGGCGAATTGTGACGAGCTACCACCTGATCGAGGGCAGGCGATGATGGTCCGTACGAGTACGGGTCAGGAGCTACCTGCCAAGTTGGAGCGCGGGAGCGGTGCGATCGATCTAGCGGTGCTCAAAGTATATCACGAACCTCGGAACTACCTTGGCTTGGCTGCGGAGCGAATATGCTCTCCCAGTGGACCCATGTCCCGAATGCTTGCCGTAGTGGCCGCGACAGTCGCGATGCAAGGCGCCTGTTTGCCTCGTTCGCCTCCTTCGCAGCGTTGGCGGCCACTGCACCGGAGCGCGCATCGCACAAGGTTGCGGCGGCCACCCCGGAACCTTTCCGATTCCCTTCAGGTCCTGCGGTTGGTGACACCTCGTCTTTCGCCATCGCCAAGCTCCCCCGGAGGGTTACTATCGCATTGCCGAGAGCTTGGCGGGTTCTTAGGCGAGACGAGTTACAGTTGATCGAAACGAGGATGGGTGCTGCCCTTGATCTCTCGCAGATTGATGTCGGAGATGATGAAGAGGCGCTGCTGATCGCCGCCAACTCCATGCCGACTAGCACTTATGCGTCTGTGCGGGTGACTAGTCAGACACCGCCGTCGCTGCCGTCGACGGAACAGCAAGCATTTGCGATGCTCGTCGGCAAATCATCCGCGAACAACGTTGAACTAGCTGCCATCGCTCGCGAGTTGGAGCCAATGCAGAAGCTCTTGCTTTCGAATATCGGCATGAACATCCTGCAATTCTACGGAGTTCGCGTGGATAGGATCGGCGGCCGGATTGCGCTTGTGGTTGAGTACAAAAGAAGTGGACTCAACGGGCCAGTCTTTGTGCAGATCAATCGGATTTTTGCGCCAGACCAGGAGATCAATTTGAACCTCTCCTACCGGGAATCAGAAAAGGTTTTCTGGAAGCCCGTGCTAGGAAGGATCAGGTCATCATTCCAGATCGTGGAGTGACAAGGTCAGCCCCCATTTCGACCCGTGCAGCTTACGCTACTTGCGCAGCAGCCACGATCAGTGAGCGCGCGAGTAGATTCCGCACCCCGCAGTTCATAGGCTGCTGCGGTATATTGTCTTGGCGGTGGATGATGCGGCGCCTGTGCTAAAATGGGTGGGGGTTCAAGAATGGGCGTCCGGCGGACGTTGCGCCGCGGCAGAGTGCCTTCTCCCATTTGGAATGCCTCGGATGGCGAGGTCGCGCTTGCGATGCGAAACCCGAGTTCCAGGCGGATGAACACTCGCGTCTCAGCATCAAGGCTCAGCTTTCCGGCCGCCACATCGGCCAAACGATTGTGCAGCTTTGGTAGAACGAGACGGTCGCAGACGTAGATACAGAATTGGTCTCCGATCCTGATTTCCAAACGCCTGCGCCGGGGCAGCATGTGCTGACCGTCTGGCAGCGGGCGCGCGGAACTCAGCGCGGGTTGGCAGCTGAGGCCGAGCCTAGGCTATCTCGATGGCTTCGGCAAAAGGAACGGTGAACAAGGCCTCACCGGTCTCGTTTCTGACGGCGATCCGCCAGCAAAGGTCGATGCGCCCGGCCTTCACTTCCTCTGCGAGAATGCCGCGCGCTCCGGCGAGCGCCTCTTCCCGTGCGGCTTCTGCATCGGCAAGCTCGAGACCGTCCTCGTCTTCGGCGGTTCCGTGCCCATCCACCACATCGAAATAATATCGCATGCGCGGCCAATCTCCGAGCAGGGCCAAGATTTTCCGGGTCAGGGGACGTGACGGCACATTGCCGGGCTGAGGCGATGGAGAAGCGCCCCGGCAGGGATGGCTGCTGTGGCGGATCGGCCACGTCAGCGGAAAGCAGCTGTGCTTTGATGGACGTTTAGCGCGCCGGCTTTTTCGAGTTGAGGAACCTCACCTTCACCACAAAGTTGGCAGCCAGATCAGCAAGGAGAGAATGATGGACGAAGCACGGTCGGCCTCGGCGTCGCGTTCCGAAGCCACGAAGCACCTGATCTCCGCCCGCGTGGACGACACCAACGTTTACGATGCGGCCGGGCGCAAGCTGGGGCAGGTTTATACGTTCCACATCCACGCCGCGTCGGGACAGGTGGAATATGCCGTCCTTTCCTTGGGTGGCTTCCTAGGGCTGGGCCAGAGCTATCACCCCGTGCCGTTCGGGCTGCTGACCATGAACGCAGACCGCAGCGGCTATACGATCGCTGCCGACAAGTCGCTGCTCGACGGCGCCCCAAGCTATCGACCGGACTCAGCGCCGGTCTGGGACGCGGCCTATGCGCGTCGCATTTCGGATTATTACGGAATTCCACCTCGAAGCGGGTCATTCTAGACTCGTTCCCGGTTGGATTGAACCGCGAACGGGTCCAGTTTCCTTTGTTTGCCGTGCTTTCCGAGCCGTCAGGTGATTCCACCTGACTGACAAGCACTCTAGCCGAACCAAAACGGGTGGGGCCGAGCGTTCGCAGCGCTCGATTAGAGCTGATCCATGCGGCGCCAAGTCTAGGGAAGAGGACACTGCAGCCGGGCGTCCCTTCGCGGTCAGGGCCGGAGCCACAGCCGGGGGCCCCGTTTCTGCGGCGTGAGCGCGCCAGCTCGCCGGCTCGTGCCGGCCGCGGCTCAGCGGGCGATCAACTTCACTGCGAGCCTTGGGTCCACCCGATCGACATCGAGCTTGCTGAGCGAATTCTCCAACCGCTCAAGCTTGCGCCGCCTGCCGGATCCGCTGTCGTCCACAGATGCGGGTTCAGCAACAGCGGGAGGGACCTCCAGGCTGACGAGCAGGCGTTCCAATGCAACTGGGTCGGGCTGCGGTTCCGGCTTTTCGGCACACGCGCTGCACAGAAGAGTGGTGGCTAAAATGATCGTTGAGGTCCTGTTCATCGGCGCTCGAACGCGCCGGCGGCCACTAGGCTCCCGAAAGGAATGAATTCAGGGGAATGACTCGCGGGCGCCATCGTTCGGGCGATTATCGCTGAACGAGCATGGCCTGCGGATCAGTCGTCCGAGAGGCTTCCATCCTCCTGCTCGTTTCCGCCGTCGATCGCGGCTGCTCCCGGCTCTTGCGGGACCCATCCGCAGCGCGGGCAGACATTGTCCAGCAAGGCGGCATGGAAGCCCCACGGAGCGGCAATGGAGCAATGGAGTGGCTGCGTCATCGCCGCTTCATAGCACGGGTGGTTTACCCAACCTAGATCAACCCTACGCCGGTTCGCGCCGCACCCGTCCTTCGATTGCGGCGTGCAAAACCAGCCGAGCAGCAGAAGCGTCGAACGGGACAGGGTTTCCCCCGGCCGAGGGATCGGCTTCCGCCATGATCCCGAGCCGGTCCACGGCCTCGGCGGTCACGCCCAATTCGCCGAGCGCATGCGGAATGCCGAGGCGCTGCCGCAAATCGAGCACCCATTCGAGGAAGGCCGCGAAGCTCTTCTCGCGCAAGCCGATGAAGCCGGCGAGGCGCGCGATCCGGCCCTCAATCGCGCCGCGATTGAAGGCGAGCACGTAGGGCATCAGCACTGCATTGGTCAGGCCGTGATGCGTGTTGTAGATCGCGCCGATCGGGTGCGAAAGCGCGTGCATCCCGCCAAGCCCCTTCTGGAAGGCGGTGGCGCCCATCGAGGCGGCGACCAGCATGTGGCCGCGCGCTTCAAGGTCGCTCCCCTCCTCCACGGCCCGCGGCAGCCATTCGCGGATAAGCTTGATTCCTTGGGCGGCGATGCCGTCAGCCATCGGGTGGAAGCCGGGCGCGCAATAGGCCTCGAGGCAGTGCGACAGCGCGTCCATGCCCGTTGCAGCCGTGATGTGGGGCGGGAGGCCGACCGTGAGCTCAGGGTCCGAAATCACGGCTGCCGGCATCATCTTCGGGTGGAAGATGATCCTCTTGGCCTGCTGCGCCTCGTCGAGGATGACGCCGGCTCGCCCGACTTCCGAGCCTGTGCCCGCAGTCGTCGGCACCGCGATGACTGGCGCAATTCCGGCAGGATCGGCCCGCGACCACCAATCCTCCTTGTCCTCGAAATCCCAAAGTGGCCGCGTCTGCCCGGACATAAAGGCGATCACCTTGCCGGCATCGAGCGCGCTGCCGCCGCCGAAAGCGATCACACCGTCGTGGCCGCCGGCCGAATAGGCGGCCACGCCTCCCTCGATATTCGCTCCCACCGGATTGGCGCGAATATCGGAGAAGGAGCCGGTGGCGATGCCGGCAGCTTGGGTGCGTGCCACTGCCGCGGCGACCATCGGAAGTGCGGCAAGCCCGGGATCGGTTACCAGCAGCGGGCGCTGCATCCCGACCTCCCGGCAGACAGAAGGCAGCTCTTCGATCCGCCCCGCCCCGAACCGAATCGAAGTGGGATAATTCCAGTTCGCGCGCGGCAGGGCCATCAGGGCATCCTCAGGTGAAAGGATTTGGGCCGGGTGACGCTTTCATAGCCATATTTGCCGAGCGAGGCGCCGCGGCCGCTAGTCTTCACGCCGGTCCAGGCAAGCGCCGGATCGAGATAGTCGCACCGGTTCACAAAGACCGTTCCGGCGACCACTTGCGGCGCCAGCCGCCGGGCAGCCTCGAGGTCGCTCGTCCAGATCGATGCGGTGAGTCCATAATCCGAGTCGTTCATGAGCTGCACCGCCTCGGCATCGTTCGCGACCGGCATGATGCCGACCACGGGGCCGAAGCTTTCCTCGCGCATCACGCTCATGCGGTGGTCGACGCGGGTCAGCACCTGCGGCATCAGATAGGCTGAGCCTTCCTTGTCTGCGGGAAAGAGCTGCGGCTCGATGTGGGTCACCGCGCCGGCACCGACCGCCTCCCGTATCTGCTGCCGCACCTGGCCGGCGAGCCGCGCACTCGACATCGGCCCGAGGCTCACCTCCGGGTCCAGCGGGTCGCCCAAGTGATAGCGGTGCGTCGCCTCGACGAAACCTTCGAGAAAGGGCTGCCACACCGCCTCGTGCACATAGATCCGCTCAATCCCGCAGCAGGATTGGCCGCTATTGTAGAAGCTTCCGTCTACGAGGCTCTCGATCGCGCCTGAAAGGTCAGCGTCCGGCCGGACATAGGCGGGGTCCTTTCCCCCGAGCTCGAGCGTGAGAGTCGTAAATGAGCCCGCCGCTGCGCGCTCGATCGTTCTTCCGCCCTCGACCGAGCCAGTGAAGGTCGCATGATCGATGAGGCCAGAGCCGAGCAGGTGTCCGGTGTCCTCGTGGCTGAGGAACAGATTGCTGAACAGCCCGTCCGGCAAGCCCGCTATTGCAAGCGCCTCCGCGAAGCGCTCGCCGACCAGCAGCGTCTGTGCAGCATGTTTCAGGAGGACGGCGTTTCCTGCAAGCAAGGCCGGTACGATCGTGTTGGCGGCCGTCAGGAACGGATAGTTCCAGGGTGCGATCGCAAGCACCAGCCCAGCCGGCACCCGCGCTACGTAGCGTGTCGCGGCCTCGCCGGGCTCCCCCGCGAACGGCGCGAGCGCTGGCTCGGCGCCCGCAATCATCCCCTCCACCCGCTGCATCAGCGAGCGAAGCTCGCCCTCATATCGAACCGGCCGCCCCATCTGCCAGGCGAGTTCGGGAACGATCTTGCCGTTGAGGTCCTTCATCGCGTCGAGGAAGCGCAGCATGATCGCGCAGCGCTCCTGCAACGAAACCGTTGCCCACTCGCGCTGCACCTGCCGAGCCCGGTCGATGATCCGCTCCACTTCGGCGGGCGGAGTGAAGGTCCGCCGCGCATATTCACGTCCATCGACCGGCGAAATACAGATGAGATCGTTCAACCCAGGCGTCCCAAGCGTCAGATGATCTCGAAGTAGCGGGCGAGCTGCCAATCCGTCACCGCTTTTCTCGCCTCGCGCTCCTCCCATTCGCGTGTGGCCGCATAGTGATCGACAAATTCCGCGCCAAAGAGCTCACGGGCGGCTTCGGAGGATCGGAGCCGCTGCGCCGCCTCCCAAAGCGTCGACGGCAAGGCGCGCTCGGGCGCTGGCTGCTGCGCGTAGGCGTTGCCGACCACCGGTGCGTCGGGCTCGGTCCTGTGTTCGATGCCCCACAATCCCGAGCCGATCGCGGCGGCAAGCGCGAGGTAGGGGTTTATGTCCGCGGCCGCGATCCGATATTCGACCCGCTGCGAATGCGCGGAGCCGCCGATCACGCGCAGCGCGCAGGTGCGGTTCTCGAAACCCCAGGTTGCCGCCGTTGGAGCCCAGTAGCCGGGTACGAGCCGCGTGTAGGAGTTCACCGTCGGCGCCACCATGGCGAGAAGCTCCGGCATAAGCGCCTGCTGCCCGCCCAAGAACCAGCGCATCCGCTCGGTCATGAAGTTCGGAGCGTCGGGATCGTAGAAGATGGGGTCGCCCGTTTCGCCATCGAGCAGCGAAGTGTGGAGGTGCCCGGACTGACCCGGCCAGTCGGGCGACCACTTGGCCATGAAGGTCGCCATCCAGCCCCGCCGCTGGCACAAAATCTTGGTGATCGTCTTGAACAGGGCCGCTTTGTCGGCCGCTTCCAACGCATCGTCGACCCGGATCGCGGCTTCGAGCACGCCTGGCCCGGTTTCGGTGTGCAGGCCTTCAAGCTCGATCCGCATCTGCTGGCAGACCGACCAAAGCTCCCTATAAAAATCCGCATGCACTCCCGAGCGGAGCATCGAATATCCGAAATTGCCGGGGGTGATCGGTTTCAAGCCGCGATAGCCCTTGTCGCGGACAGAGTTCGGAGTCTCCTCGAAAACGAAAAACTCGAATTCGGCCGCTGCCTTCACCTGAAAGCCCATGGCCGCCGCTCTGCGAAGCACGCGCCGGAGAATAGCCCGCGGGCAAATTGCCTCCGCCCGCCCCGAAAACTCCCCGAGGATGAGCGGCATGCCCCCTTCGAACGGAAGCGTTCGCAGCGTCTCGGGGAGCAGCCGCGCCTCCGCGTCCGGATAGGCCGTGTGCCAACCGGTGAACCCTATATTGTCGTAAAGCTGATCACTCGAATCCCATCCCAGCACCACGTCGCAAAAGCCGAAACCCTTCTGGAGTGCGGAGGCAAGCTTGTCCGCGGCCATGTATTTGCCGCGGAAAATCCCATCCATGTCGAAGACGCCGACTTTGGCGCAGGAGGGGGTGCGTTCGCGCACGCTATTCAAGATGGAATCAGCGGTCGGCATGGCTCACCTTTACTCTCGCCAATCCGACTATCACCTCCGAGTGGCTTTCGCGCGCGCTAAATCGGCGCCTCCTCTTTGCCCCACACGGCGCGCCGCACCGACGCCCGGCAGGTGAAGCCTCATCGCTCCCCACAGAATGGAACAGATTTCACGGAACAGCACCGTGCGCCCGAGAGGGGGTCGATCACGACTTCTTCAGCTGCCGGATACGTGCGTCAGGAGCGGTGCGATTGCGCCGGGAGTACCCCGTCCCTAGATCGGCCTCATGCTAGATGCCCAGAACGCCCCCGCCACCCCACCGGCCGCCGTCTACCGCGAAGATTATCGAGCACCCGACTGGCTGGTGCCGGAAATCTCGCTCGATTTCGACCTCGCGCCCCACCGCACCCTCGTCAGAGCAGCGCTGCGGGTGGAGCGAAACGGTGAGCATGACGAGCCGCTGCGGCTCGACGGCGAAGGGCTTAAGCTCGTCGGGGTGAGCGTGAACGGCAAGCCGGCCGAGCATCGTTACGAAGGCGAGGTGCTTACCGTTCCCCTTGGGGGCGACGACGCCACGGTCGAGACGATCGTCGAGATTTCGCCGCAAGCAAACACGCAGCTGATGGGTCTATACGAATCAGGCGGCATTCTCTGCACGCAGTGCGAGGCCGAAGGGTTCAGGCGGATCACCTTCTTTCCCGACAGGCCCGACGTTCTCAGCCGATACCGGGTCCGCATGGCCGCGGACAAGGCCCGATACCCCGTGCTGCTGTCGAACGGCGATCCGGTGGCGAACGGCGTGCTGGAAGAGGGTCGTCACTGGGCCGAATGGCACGATCCGTTCCCGAAGCCCTGCTACTTGTTCGCCTTGGTGGCGGGCGACCTTGTCGCGAACGCGGACCAGTTCATCACCCGCTCCGGACGCACCGTCGATCTCGGCATCTGGGTTCGCGACGAGGATTTGCCGCGCACGGACCATGCAATGGCCGCCCTCAAAGCAGCGATGGCCTGGGACGAGAAGGTTTACGGCCGCGAATATGATCTTGCGGCGTTCAACATCGTCGCCGTCTCCGATTTCAACTTCGGCGCGATGGAGAATAAAGGCCTCAATATCTTCAACTCGCGCTACATCCTTGCCGATCCGGACACCGCCACCGACCAGGACTATGACGCCGTCGCGGGCGTGGTTGCGCACGAATATTTCCACAACTGGTCCGGCAACCGAGTCACTTGCCGCGATTGGTTCCAGCTGAGCCTGAAGGAAGGCTTCACCGTCTTTCGAGACCAGCAATTCTCGGCGGACCAGGGCTCGGCGGCAGTGAAGCGAATCGAGGACGTGCGGACGCTCCGCTCAGCGCAGTTCCCGGAGGATGCGGGGCCGCTTGCCCACCCGATCCGGCCCGAAAGCTATATCGAGATATCGAACTTCTACACGGCGACCGTCTACAACAAGGGCGCCGAGGTGATCCGCATGATGCACACGATCCTTGGCCCGGAGAAATTCCGCGCCGGGACCGATCTCTATTTCGAGCGGCACGACGGCGAAGCCGCAACCTGCGAAGATTTCGTTCGGGCGATGGAGGATGCAACCGGCTTCGACCTTTCGCGCTTCCGGCTGTGGTACTCCCAGGCAGGGACGCCCCGGGTGCGCGCGACCTTGACGCATGGCGCAGGCGAAGGGCGCGCTCATCTCCGCCTGGAGCAGAACGTGCCCGCGACACCAGGCCAGCCTGTCAAGCAGCCGATGCCGCTGCCGCTCAAGCTGGCATTGTTCGGGGAGCTGAGCGGCAACAAGATCACCGAAAGGACGGTGCTGCTCGACCAGGAAATGGAGGAGGTCACGTGGGAGGGGATCGGCGAGCGTCCGGTGCTTTCCCTCAATCGGGATTTTTCGGCCCCGGTGATCATCGAGAGCGATCGGAGCCCGCGCGATCTCGCCTTTTTGTCGGCGAGGGACGACAATCCGTTTGCGCGCTACGAAGCGATGCAGCAGTTGATGGTGGACACTTTGGTCAGCGCCATCTCCACGGGCCGGCCGGACCATGAGGCGGTGATAGAAGCGGTCCGGCAGACACTCACCGACCAAGAGCTCGATCCAGCCTTCATCGGCGAAGCGGTGCTGCTTCCCACGGAAGCCTTTATCGGCGACCAGATGCTGGTGGTGGATCCAGATCTGGTGCACGCGGCCC
>JALYNE010000045.1 GCA_030773375.1 Pseudomonadota bacterium | reverse complement strand
GGCTACGGCACCCACCGCCGCTCCAGCACCGGCACCCGCCGCGGCAGCGCACGCAGTGCCGGATATCCCGCACGAGGCGGCCAAGCTTTCGAACATGCGCAAAACGATCGCGCGCCGCCTCACCGAGTCGAAACAGCAGGTTCCGCACATCTATCTGACGGTCGACATTCAGCTCGACGCGCTTCTCAAGCTCCGTACCGAACTCAACGCCTCGCTCGAAGCACGGGGCGTCAAGCTTTCGGTCAACGACATGCTGATCAAGGCGCTCGCGGTTTCGCTGATGGAGGTGCCGACCTGCAACGCCATGTACACGGGCACCGAGATCCTGACGTTCAAGCGCGCGGACATCTCCGTCGCGGTGTCGACGCCGACCGGGCTCATCACCCCGATCGTCAAAAATGCGGACGGCAAGGCGATGTCCGCGATCGCGACCGAGATGAAGGATCTCGCCGCCCGTGCCCGCGACGGCAAGCTCAAGCCCGAAGAGTTCCAGGGCGGCACGGCCAGCCTGTCCAACATGGGCATGTACGGCATCAAGCAGTTCGAGGCGGT
Source organism: Pseudomonadota bacterium (assembly GCA_030773375.1). Classification (GTDB taxonomy): domain Bacteria; phylum Pseudomonadota; class Alphaproteobacteria; order Sphingomonadales; family Sphingomonadaceae; genus Allosphingosinicella. The sequence continues at coordinate 12,912 of JALYNE010000045.1, read as the reverse complement.
GATCAATCCGCCGCAAGGCATGATCATGGCGATCGGCGCAGGCGAAAAGCGGCCTTACGTCGTCCATGACAGCCTCCAGATCGCGACCGTGATGAGCGCCACCGGCAGCTTCGACCACCGGGCGATCGACGGCGCCGACGGCGCCAAGCTGATGCAGGCCTTTAAGCGGCTCGTCGAAAGCCCGCTGGGGATGATTGCTTGATGCGTAAAGCTGGCCTTGGCCCCTCCCCCCTCGTGGGGGAGGGGTTGGGGAGAGGGGGGCGCTCGCCTGTGGTGCAGGCGAGCGCGCTTGGCAAAGCCAAGCAGATGCGGAGCAGCCCGACCGATGCGGAACACAGGATGTGGGAGCTGCTAAGGGCCAGGCGCCTCCGCGGCTGGAAGTTTCGACGGCAGGTCCCGGTGGGCCCTTACATTGCCGATTTCGTCTGCCATTCCGCAAAGCTGATCATCGAAGCTGACGGCGGGCAGCATGGAGAAGCTCGGGATGCCGAGCGGGACTCCTGGCTGAGCTCTTGTGGCTTTCGAACTATTCGCTTTTGGAACAACGACATTTTCAGCAACGAAGAGGGCGTGCTGACGATGATCATCGCGGCGCTCGAGGCGTCCGCCGCGGCATCGAGCCGCGACGACCGCAGCCCTCTCCCCAACCCCTCTCCCTCAGGGGGAGAGGGGCTGAATGGAGCAAGCAATGCCTGACACCTTTGACATTATCGTGCTTGGCTCCGGCCCCGGCGGCTACGTCGCGGCCATCCGCGCCGCTCAACTCGGCCTCAAAACGGCAATCGTCGAGCGTGAGAAGCTTGGCGGGATCTGCCTCAATTGGGGGTGCATCCCGACAAAGGCGCTGCTCCGCACGAGCGAGATCAACCACTATCTGACGCACGCCAATGCCTACGGCCTTTCCGCCGAAAAGGTGAGCTTCGACCTGGCGAAGATCGTCGACCGCAGCCGCAAGGTCGCCGGGCAACTGAATGCCGGCGTCAAAGGGCTGATGAAGAAGAACAAGATCACCGTGCTAGAGGGCGAGGGAGCCATCACCGGCAAAGGCGCCCTCAGCGTCAGCAAAGACGGCAAGACCACCGGGCTCGCGGCAAAGAACATCATCATCGCGACCGGCGCTCGCGCGCGCGATTTGCCGTTCGCGAAGGCGGACGGGAACCGGATCTGGACCTACCGGCATGCGATGGTGCCGAAGGAAATGCCGACCAAGCTGCTCGTGATCGGGTCTGGCGCGATCGGCGTCGAGTTTGCGAGCTTCTATTCGGACATGGGCGCGGACGTAACCATCGTCGAAATGCTCGACCGGATCCTGCCGGTCGAGGACGAGGAAGTCTCAGCCTTCGTCCACAAGCAACTCACCAAACAGGGCATGAAGATCCACGTAAGCTCGGGCGTGGACAAGCTCGAGGCGACCGGCTCCGGCGTCCGCGCAGTGTTGAAGGGCGGTGCAGCCGAGGACTTCTCCCACGCCATTGTCGCCATCGGGATCGTGCCGAACACCGAGGCGATCGGGCTCGAGGCGCTTGGCGTCGCGACGAATCGCGGCCACATCGACACCGATCCGTACGGCCGGACCAATGTCGAAGGCATTTGGGCGATCGGCGACGTCACCGGCCCGCCCTGGCTTGCCCACAAGGCGAGCCACGAGGGTGTGATTGCGGCCGAAGCCATTGCGGGCGTGAAGGGCGTCCACCCCATGGACAAGGCTAACATCCCGGGCTGCACTTATTCCCGGCCTCAGGTGGCTTCCGTCGGCTACACCGAAGCCAAGGCCAAGGAGACGGGGCGCAACATCAAGGCCGGGAAGTTCCCCTTCATCGGCAATGGCAAGGCAATCGCGCTGGGCGAGGCCGAAGGCTTCATCAAAACGGTATTCGACGCCGATACGGGCGAGCTCCTCGGTGCGCATATGGTGGGCGCCGAAGTGACCGAGCTTATCCAGGGCTATGTCGTCGCCCGCCAGCTCGAGACGACCGAAGCCGAGCTGATGCACACCGTGTTCCCGCACCCGACGCTCTCGGAAATGATGCACGAAAGCGTGCTCGACGCTTACGGCCGCGCCATTCATTATTGATCGCGGCCTTGAGGGCAGTGCTTCGGTGCTGCTCTGGCGTTTGGAGGGGGGCGATGGAAAAGATCGAGAACGGGCCAGCTGCCGTTTCCGACCGCCTGCCGGACTTCGCGTCCGCGGAGCTGCCCGTCCCGCCGGCGTCCACCTGGCGGATCGTCGGCCCTGGGATCGTCGCCGCAGGCGTTGGGCTCGCCTCGGGAGAATTCATCTTATACCCTTACATCGCCAGCCAAGTCGGGCTCGCCTTCGTCTGGGCTGCGGCAGTCGGGCTTATCACCCAGTATTTCATCAACATGGAAATCGAGCGCTATACGCTCGCGACCGGGGAGACCGTCCTGACCGGGTTCAGCCGGCTCGGCCGGCATTGGGGGCTGTTCTTCGTCCTGCTGGCATTTGCCGCCAACCTTTGGCCGGGCTGGGTCACGAGCGCGGCGACGCTTGTCACCTACCTTGTCGGCGGCAACGTGCGCTGGATCGCCGTCGGGATGCTGGTCGCCATCGGGCTCATCTTGACCTTGTCGCCAATCGTCTACCGCGCGCTCGAGCGGACGCAGATCGTCAAGGTGATCGCGGTCGGGCTCCTGATCCTGGTTTCGGCTGGCTTTGCGATACCGGGTTCGGTCTGGACCGCGGCGCCCGCCTCACTGATCGACGCGCGGATGCCGGTGGGGGAGCTCGGCTGGCCGCTGCTGCTGGGCGCGCTTGCCTATGCCGGAGCCGGCGGCGGGCAGAATCTGTGCCAGTCGAACTGGATCCGCGACAAGGGCTTCGGCATGGGAAAGCACGCGCCGCGGATCGTCAGTCCGCTGACCGGTGAGCCGGTGGCGGACGTGGGCACCGGCTGGCGATTCGAGCCGGATGCGGAATCGATCTCCCGCTGGCGGCGCTGGTGGCGGCTCGCCAATATCGAACAGCTTTCGACCTTCGTCGCGATCAGCTTCGTCACCATCCTGTTCACGTCGCTGCTCGCCTTCGCGACGCTTTCCGGTCGGGGCGACCTGCCGCGCGACATCGGCTTCCTCGCCGTCGAGGGGGCGGCGCTTTCGGCGGCGGTCGGGCCCTGGTTGGGCAGGCTGTTCTGGGCAGTCGGCGCCTTTTCGCTGTTCGCCGCGGCGCTCGGCATCGTCGACTATACCAGCCGGCTCGCCGCGGACGTGCTTCGCACCAGCTATATGCGTGGGCGAAGCGAAAGCGTCATCTACGCCCTGCTGGTCTGGGCGATGGTGCTGACCGGGACCGCCATTCTTGCCAGCGGAATGGACCAGCCGCTGGTGTTGCTGGTGATCGCCGGCTGCGTCGCGGCGTTCATGATGTTCATCTATTCCGCCCTCCTCATCATCCTCAACCGGCGCAAGCTCGCCCCGGAGCTTCGTCCGGCGGGCTACAGGGTCGCGGCTTTGGTTTGGGCGGTCGCTTTGTTCGGTATCCTCTCCGCGATCACCATAGTAGATCAGGCGCGCAAGCTCGCCGGCTAGCCCTCTTGGAGATTCGAATGCGCAACTCCCTGTTCCTTTGCCTCGCGCTCGCCGCAGCGCCCGCTTCGGCGGAAACCATCGTCGTCACCGCCGACCGGATGGTGGACGTGCTCGCCGGGCGGATGGTCGAGAGCCCCGCAATCCTCATTGCCGACGGACGGATCACCGAGGTCGGCCGGCAGGGCCAGGTGGCGGTGCCGCCAGGCGCAAAGCGGATTGACCTTCCGGGAATGACGATCCTCCCCGGCCTCATCGACATGCACGTCCACCTGACGAGCACGCCGCTGATCGGGGGCCGCCGGCGGCTCGACTATACCGATACCTTCTGGACGACACTGGGCGTGCCCAACGCCAAGGCAATGCTCGATGCGGGCTTCACCACCGTCCGCAACGTCGGCGCGCCGGAATATTCGGACATCGCCATCAAGCAGGGGATCGACGGCGGCTTCTATCCGGGCCCGCGGATCGTGCCCGCCGCCTACAGCTTCGGCGCAACCGGCGGCCATTGCGGCGGCGGCAACGGCCTTCCCCCGAGCCTCAGCCGAGCGGTCGAGCGGGGCGTCAACGGGCCCGAGGCCGTCCGCACCCAGATCCGCGAGAACCGGAAGTTCGGCGCTGAAGTGATCAAGGTCTGCGCGACCGGGGGCGTCTTCTCGCGCAACACCGATCCGGGCGCGCAGCAGATGACCGAAGCCGAGCTTCGCGCGGCGGCGGAGGAAGCGCATATGCTTGGGATGAAGGTCGCCGCGCACGCGCACGGCGCGCCCGGCATCAAGGCCGCGCTTCGCGCCGGCATCGACACGATCGAACATGCAAGCCTGGTCGATGACGAGGGCATCCGCCTCGCAAAGGAGAAGGGCGCCTTCTTCTCGATGGACATCTTCAACACCGAATATACCCAGTCGGAGGGCAAGAAGAACGGCGTCGAGGAGGAGAACCTCAAGAAGGACCGCGACGTCGCCGACCTGCAACGCAACAACTTCCGCAAAGCGCACCAGGCGGGGGTGAAGATGGTGTTCGGCTCCGACGCCGGCGTGATGCCGCACCATACAGCGGCCGGTCAGTTCCGAATCATGACGCAATATGGCATGAGGCCGATCGAGGCGATCCAGGCAGCGACCCGCAACGCGGCGCAGGCGCTGGGGCGCGAGAAGGACGTCGGCGCGATCGCCGTTGGGCGCTTCGGCGACATCATCGCGGTGGACGGGGACCCCACCGCCGACATCCGCCAGCTCGAAGATGTCGACGTCGTGATCAAGGCCGGCAAGGTCGAGAAGAACGAGCGCTAGACTCGTTCACGGTTGGATTGAACCGGGAACGGATCCAGTTTGCTGCTTCGCTGCGCTCGCAATGAGCCGGGATTCAACCTGAAATCATTCCGCTCCTGAGTGGAAAAGCCGGGTGGGATCAAGGCGCGAGGCGCGGTGCTTCCGCTTCGGCGAGGATCAGCGCAAACTGGTCCTGTGCGTCGGTCCACTCCTCGCGCACCGCCCAGCCCCCTGCTTTCAGCAGCAGCCGCGCCTCCCGCACGCCATATTTGTGGCTGTTTTCCGTATGGATCGTCTCGCCCGCGCGGAACCTGAAGCACTGGCCAGCGATGCTGAAGGTGACGTCCCGCATGGCCTCGAGATGCATCTCGATCCGGCTCATCATGTCGTTCCAGACCGCGCGGTGCCGGAATGCCTCCACCGGTATCGTGCCACCGAGCTCGGCATTGATGCGGCGGAGAAGGTTGAGGTTGAACTCGGCCGTGAGCCCTGCGGCGTCGTCATAAGCGCGCAGCAGCACCTCCACATCCTTCCGCCGGTCCATGCCGATCAGCAACCAGGCACCCGAGCCAAGCGTGTGCTTCATCGACCGCAGGAGGTCGACCGCAGTCGCGGCGACCAAATTTCCGATCGTCGAGCCGGGAAAGAAGCCGAGCTTGGCGGCGTCACGTAGCTGAAGTGGAAGCTCGATGGGCCGCATGAAATCGGCTTCGACCGGATGAACTGAAAGCGCAGGGAACTCGCTTTGCAGCGCCGCCGCCGATTCCCGAAGAAATTCGCCCGAAATATCGATCGGGACATAGGCCGAAGGTTTCACCGCCTGCAGCAGGAGCGGCGTCTTCGCCGATGAGCCGGATCCGAATTCGACAACAGCGGCGCCAGTGCCGGCGATACGGGCAACATCCTGGCTGTGCCGCTCCAGCAATGTGCGCTCGGTGCGGGTCGGATAATATTCGGGAAGGCCGGTAATCTCCTCGAACAACTCCGATCCGCGGCGGTCGTACAACCAGCGAGCCGGAACGGCGGGGATTGGAGCAGCGAGCCCGTGAAGCACGTCGTGGCGGAATGCGGGATCCGCCTCTATCTTGCGGGGCGCGTCCATCAAAGGTCCCGCGCAAGCCGTAGGCCGGAAAACTGCCAGCGCTGATGGGGATAGAAGAAGTTCCGATAGCTGGCGCGGCTGTGGCCCCGCGGCGTGGCGCAGCTCGCGCCCTTGAGTACGAACTGGCCGCACATGAACTTGCCGTTATATTCCCCGACGGTTCCCTCGGCGGGCCTGAAGCCGGGGTAGGGCAGGAAGGCACTCATCGTCCATTGCCAAGCGTCCCCGAACAAGCCGGCACCGCCCGGCTGTGGGCGGACCGGACCGGCGCCATCGAGCTGATTGCCGCACCGGGGATCCTCTTTGGCGGCAGCGACTTCCCACTCGCCTTCGGTCGGCAACCGTGCGCCGGCCCAGCGGGCGAAAGCGTCCGCTTCGTAATAGCTGACGTGGCACACCGGCTCTCGCGCATCGACGGGGGCCAGACCGTCGAGGCCGAAACGCTCCCACCCGCCGTCGCTAGCGCGCCAGTACAAAGGCGCATGGATGCCGTTCGCTTGGACCCACGCCCAGCCGTCCGCCAGCCAAAGCTCGGACCGGCGATAGCCGCCATCGTCGATGAAGCGCAGCCACTCGCCGTTGGTGACGAGCTGGTCGGCGAGCGCGTGGGGTTGCAGCAGAAGCTGGTGCCGCGGTCGCTCGGCATCGAACGAGAAATCGAGCCCGCCATCCCCGATCTCGACCACGCCCGATACGCCGCGCCTGGGCGGCCTCTGCGACGCCGGCTGTTCCCCAGGCAGGGGGGCATCTGCGATCGCTGGTGCTGCTTTGGGCCACAGAGCGGGGAAGAGCGGGTTCTCCCAAAAGGCTGCGAGCATATCCATGAGCATGAGCTCCTGATGCTGCTGCTCGTGATTGATGCCGAGCTCGACAAGTTCTCGCGCGCCCACGGGAAGACGCTCGAGCACATCGAGTAGGGCCATGTCCACGTGCCGACGGTAACGGTAGACCTCCTCGAGTGAAGGTCGGCTCAGCATGCCGCGCCGCGGTCTGGCGTGGCGCTCCCCCTCGCCTTCATAATAACTGTTGAAGAGATAGGGCCAGCGCGGATCATGAACGCGGTATCCGGGCGCATGATCGCGCAGCACGAAGGTTTCGAAGAACCAGGTGGTATGAGCCAGATGCCATTTTGCGGGAGAAGCGTCCGCGTGCGGCTGGATCGTCGCATCCGCGTCCGACAAGGGAGCCGCGATCTCGCAGCTGAGCGTCCGAACCTTTTCGAATCGCGCGGCCAGACTGTCGTGCCGGGGTCTCAGCTCCGCCTGTGTCGCCATTCTGTCTCCTTCGGGCAGCTTACAAGCCGGCGCCCGCGTCCAACGTTATCGATCCGCCTCTAGCGCGTTGCGCCGGGCTGCCAGAGCAAGTCACCGCCTTCGGCTTTGGCCGCAAGCCGCGCAAGCACGAACAAGTGATCGGAAAGCCTGTTCATGTACGCCAAAGCATCCGGATTGAGGCTGAGGGTCTGAGCTGCCCGCGCCGCGGCCCGCTCGGCCCGCCTGACGATCGCCCGTGCCAGGTGGAGGTGCGCCGAGCCCGCGCCGCCGCCGGGCAGGATGAAGCTTGCCAGCGGCTCCAGCTGCACATTCATTGCATCGATCTCGCGCTCGAGCCGGCCGACCTGGGAGGCGGTGATCCGAAGCGTCATTTCGCTCGGGGTGAAGTCTTCGCCCGGGGTCGCGAGGTCCGCGCCAAGATCGAACAGTTCGTTCTGGATGCTGGCAAGCATCGCCCGGTGCTGGGGATCGGAAAGGTGGACAAGCGCCACTCCGATCGCGCTGTTGGCCTCGTCGACGTCCCCCATCGCGGCGAGACGCGCATCAGTCTTGGAAATTCTGGAGCCATCAACCAGGCCGGTCTCGCCCCGGTCGCCCGTGCGCGTGTAGATTTTGGTAAGCTTGACCAGCGGTCAGGACCCCGAGCCGCGCGCGACCATGATGAACAGGATGACCAAAATGATCGTCACCGCCTGGAACATCACCCGCTTGCGCATCAATGCCTGCGACCGCTGCCCGGTCAGGTCCTTTCCTTGCGCCATGCCGATGACGCCTTTGACGAGCACGAACAAAGTCGCCAGCGCGGCCGCAACGATCAGGATCATGAGGAAAGTGGGCATGGAGCCTATCTAAGCAGAGAGAGCCGGATATCCAGCAGGCAATTCACCTCTGAGCAGGTCGGCGGCCAATTTGCGCGGATCGGCGCCCGTTGCGCGCATCGCCGCGAGCGTCGGCGCACCCGTGCGCTTTGCGAGCCTGCGACCCTCTGCATCCAGCAGCAATGGGTGATGGTGGTAATTGGGTGTGGGCAGGCCGAGCAGCTTTTGCAGCAGCCGGTGGACATCGGTTGCAGCATGAAGGTCACGGCCGCGGATGATGTCTGTCACCGATTGAGCGGCGTCGTCAACCGTGACTGCCAGGTGATAGCTGGTGGGCGAATCTTTTCGTGCGAGCACCACGTCGCCGAACCGCTCCGGATCCGCCTGCACTTCGGTATGGCCGTCTTGCCAGGAAAGCGGGCCGGCTGCCGCCAACGCGCGCTTCATGTCGATCCGCCACGCATGCGGCGCCTCCCGCGCCCTTCGTTCGCGGTCCGATCGGGCAAGCTCTCGGCAGCTCCCTGGGTAGCGGGGGCCATCGGGCCCGTGCGGAGCCGCCGCGCTTCCGGCGATTTCGCGCGCAATTTCGGATCGGGTGCAAAAGCAGGGATAAACGAGATCCTGCTCCTTGAGCTGCGCGAGCGCGGCTTCGTAAAGCGGGAGCCGCTCGGACTGGACGAGAACCTCACCGTCCGGGACGATGCCGAGCCATGCGAGGTCCTCGAGAATCGCCCCGACGAACTCCGGCCGCACGCGTCCGGGGTCGATGTCTTCGATGCGAAGCAGAAACATGCCTCCGCGCGAACGGGCGAAATCGTGCGCGAGCAAGGCCGAATAAGCGTGGCCGAGGTGCAGCCGGCCGGTGGGGCTGGGTGCAAAACGAGTCACGATTTTTTTCATGGCGTCCGCTCTTGACCGGGACTTGCGACTAGTGTTTCCATATTGGGGGTCACGCTTTTGCCAGCAGGAGCGTGGCCGAACAGAAGAAGAAGGCCCGCAAGAAGCCGAATTCTTCCCACGTTCTGAGTGCGACAGGTGTCGGGGGTCGGCGTTCGGGGGCTTCTTCCCAAACGGGAGGCCTGCGCCGGTTCATGTACCACCCTGACCTTATTCGCCATCCGGACAGCTGCCCCACCCTCGTCCTTAACGCCGATTACACGCCGCTCAGCTACTATCCGCTCAGCCTGTGGCCGTGGCAAACCGCGGTCAAGGCCGTGTTCCTCGAGCGCGTGGACATCGTCGCCAATTATGCGCGGGAGGTGCACAGCCCCACGCGCACCATGAACATCCCTTCCGTGATCGCGCTTCGACAATTTGTCCGCCCTTCGGAACATCCTGCTTTCACGCGCTTCAACTTGTTCCTGCGCGATCGCTTCGCCTGCCAATATTGCGGCAGTCCCAGCGACCTGACCTTCGACCATGTCATTCCGCGAGCGCAGGGCGGGCGGACGACCTGGGAGAATGTCACGGCCGCCTGTGCCCCGTGCAACCTCAGGAAAGGCGGCAGGACTCCGTCCCAGGCCGGCATGCATCTCCACCGGCGGCCGATCCGGCCGACGACATGGCAGCTTCAGGAGCACGGCCGCAGCTTTCCGCCCAATTATCTTCACGATAGCTGGCGAGATTACCTGTACTGGGACATCGAACTGGAAGCGTAGGTCTCCGCACGCAAATAGCTGCGAGCCATCATTGCTTGCGGCGCGTGGGGGCGTGAAAGTCCGGATCCTTGCCGCGCACCCAGCGGACGAACGTCGGGATGTCCCCGCAGCGCGTCCGCCGTGGCATAATTGCGTTCGAGATCCTTGTTGCTGATCGTTGCGTGGATGGTGCGGTGGCAGCGCGAGCAGGTGCGGATGTCCCCCGGATATCCGCAGCCATGCCGGGGGCATGGCGGCGTGCTCGCGGGTGCATGGGCACGGTTTCGCGGCCGCCGCGGCTCTTGGGAATGGCGTGGTGCCACTGGATGCGCTCCCCAATTGGGCGCGAGCAAAGGAAACAGGTCAGATCCTCCCGCTCCATCAGCGCCTCAGCCAGTGAATCCTCGCGAAATAGCCGATCACGAGAACCGCGATAGCCAAGCAAAGCGCGACAACGGCCCAGAAGGCCCAAGGCTCGTCGGCATGAGGGATGCCTTGGACATTCATGCCGAGGAGCCCGGTGATGAATGTCAGCGGCAGGAAAATCAGCGCTACGATGGAGATAAGGAGCGCTCGCGCCTCCATCTGCTCACCGCGCAGGTCGGTGAGTTGCTCGTGGAGCAAAGCCGCGCGTTCGCGCACCGCCTCCAGCTCTTCGGTCATCCGCGCGAAACGGTCCGCCGCCTCGCGAATGTGGAGCCGGTCCTCCTCGGCCAGCCAACCGACCCTCATCTCGGCAATCGTCAGAAGCGCGTCGCGGTCCGGAGCGACGAAGCGGCGGAACGCGATCGCTTGGGAGCGGATATGGGCGATGCTCGAACGAAGCCTGTAGACTTGCCGCGGCTCAAGGCTGCTTTCGCAATCGTCGAGCGTGTCGCCCAGCTCCGCCACCTGCGGATCCAGTTGGCCACTGATCGCACGCGCAAATGCTGCCACGAGATCGCCCGGGTCGAGGATCTTGCCGGTTTCCATGTGCTTGCGGACCGCCTCGGTGGCTGAGAGCGGACGGCGGGTGACGGAAATCACCTTGCCGTGACGGACCCACATTCGAATCGATACGAGCCGGTCTGAATCGACAGTCTCGGCGGCTGCAGGCCCGCGAATGTTGACGAGTGCGCCGTCTTCGATCTGGTCGCAGCGCGGCCTGGTCTCGGTCGCGACCAGAGCGCTCGCCGCGATCTCGGGTATGTCCTGGCCCTTCAACAGGCCGAGGTCCGCCTCGTCCGCCCCGTCGATATGAACCCAAATGAAGCCGGGCCCCCCGTAGCGGGCGGCTTCTTCCCGCGTCACCTCGCGAATCGCGCCGTCACCTACCAGGATCGCGGCGCAGGGCATCTCCTCAGCGAAGCTCGGCGATGAAGGCGCGAACCGCCGGCCCGACATCGTCGCGGTCGAGCGCGAGTGCGAGGTTGGCCGTGATGAAGCCTGCTTTGTCGCCGCAATCGTAGCGCACTGCATCCACCGTGACGCCGTGAAAGGGCTGCTGCCCGATCACTGCGGCCATGGCGTCGGTCAGCTGAATCTCGCCGCCTGCTCCCGTTTTGGGGTTATCGAGTACGCGCATGATTTCGGGCTGGAGGATGTAGCGGCCGATGACGCCCAAGGTCGAAGGAGCCTCCTCCGGCTTCGGCTTCTCGACCAGCCCGGTCACTTCCGTCCGCCTGCCTTCGCTGCGGCCGGGGGTGATGATGCCGTAGCTCGATGTTTTCTCGCGCGCGACCTCCTCGACACAGATGATGTTGCCGCCCACCTTTTGATAGGCATCGACCATCTGCCGCAGGCAGCCGGGCTTGCCGTACATGAGATCGTCGGGGAGGAGAACGGCGAAGGGTTCATCGCCGACGATCTCGCGCGCGCACCACACCGCGTGGCCCAGCCCGAGCGGCTCCTGCTGGCGCACCGACACTATCGCACCCGGTGTGAAGCGGGTGGACTCGAGAGCCTGAAGCGACTTGCCGCGCGCCCGCATGGTCGCTTCAAGTTCGAAGGCAATGTCGAAATGATCGTCGAGCGCTCCCTTGCCGCGCCCGGTCACGAAGATCATCTGCTCGACGCCCGCTTCTCTGGCTTCCTCGACAGCATATTGGATGAGCGGCTTGTCGACGACCGTCAGCATCTCCTTCGGCATCGCCTTGGTCGCCGGGAGGAAGCGCGTGCCAAGGCCGGCAACGGGGAACACTGCCTTGCGTACAGGTTTCATCTTTTCTCCATGGTGGGGAAGCTGCTCGTCTTCAGGTCGGCGGCAGCTCGAAACGGTCGTCCTCGCGGGCCTCCGAACGGCGGAGCGGTTCGTCCACGCGCTCCGGGCGAGCGATTGGTGGAGGGGTCAGGAGTTCCTCCGTCGTCGGCGCGCGCGAGGCCATGGCAGGAGCCACGGGCATGCTCTGGCCGGGGTTCGGCCGCAGCGGCTCGCGGCCGCCGCAGGCGCTGAGGAGGAGGAGAGCAGCTACAAAGGTGAGCTTGTGCATCGAGTCCGTACCTGATTGCATAGCGGCCTTACCGGTGCTTTGCGGAAAAGCGAAGCCTTGTGGAGCAGGCATGCGCCAATTATCGCGCGGCCTCTGGAGGATGAATTTTTGCGGCTGATCCTGGCTTTTGCCTTCGTCCTCGTCTGCGCAGCGTGCGACGCCGAAAAGCCGGCCAAATCCGACGCCGGCGGGGCAACTCCGCCTCAGACCGGAAAGCCTCGGGAGAAGCAGCAGGGTGCGGGCAGGCTCGACCGGTCGCACGCCGGCAGCCTTGCTCCCGATGCGGCATTCCAGGATCCGGGCGGAGACCCGGTTTCGCTGGCCGATTTCAAGGGCAAGCCGGTGCTGGTAAACCTTTGGGCGACCTGGTGCGCGCCTTGCATTGCCGAAATGCCGACGCTGGATGCGCTCGCCGCACGCGAGCCGGGCATTCAAGTGCTGGCGGTCAGCCAGGATCTGAACGGTGAGAACAAGGTCGATGCCTTCTTCGCGGCGCGCGAGTTCGAGATGCTCGAACCTTATATCGATCCTGAACTCACGCTCATGAGCCAGCTGAAGGTGGACACGCTGCCGACCACGATCCTCTACGATGCGCAGGGGCGCGAAGTGTGGCGGATGAGCGGCATGGAGGATTGGCAAGGCCCTCGCGCCGCCGCCCTCATCGCGGAGGCCAGCAAAGGCTAGCCCGCATTTCTCACCAGGGTCCAGTAGTTGGGCAAGGACGATGACTGATTGATCTTCTTTGTTCGAAGGTCATGTGGCGCCGGCCGCTGGTTCGGAGCGGATTTTTTTGTTGGCG
>JALYNE010000044.1 GCA_030773375.1 Pseudomonadota bacterium | reverse complement strand
GAGCTGATGATCCGGATGCTGATCATCGGCTACACGCACGGCATCCGGTCCGAGCGGCGGCTGTGCGAGGAGGTGCACCTAAACCTTGCCTATCGCTGGTTCTGCCGGCTCGGGCTGGACGGAAACGTGCCGGATCACTCGACCTTCTCCAAGAACCGGCACGGCCGCTTTCGCGACCCCGGCGCGGCTTCTCCGCCACACCCGTTGGAGTTGGCAGCGGACGAAAGGTTCCCGGGCTTTTCGACGGTTCGTCCGGGAACCTTGCACCATCCTTCCGCATCCGATGGCAGAACAGGAGACCTCATGGCAGGCTCACGGCAGGCGCTCGCGCTCGATTACGAAGGAATGGTGAGGCCGAACTCGTCGCCCATGCACGCGATGGGCACCAAGACGCCTTCCGGGTGATCATGCAGCGCTGCAACCAGCGCTGTTCCGCATCGCCCGCGGCGGCGTCCGTGACGATGCCGAAGCCGAGGACGTCCTGCAGGAAGCCTATACCGCGCCTTCGACAATCTGGACGGCTTTCGCGGGGAAGCGAGCCAGACAAGACAGGAACTCACCGTCCGTTGCTATGTTTGGGAAGCAGGTGGACCGTGAGAGGCAGCCTCAGGGTAGGTGATCAGGCATGGATGGATCTCGGAAGCAGCGCGTCCTTCATGCGGCGGCGGGGCTACTTGCTTTGACGGGGGCCACACACGCACGGGCGGATGAACCTCTCTTCGGTTATGTCAATACGACAGATCTTCTGCCCAAAGGCAAATTCCAGATCGAGCAGTGGCTCACGGCTCGCGAAGGCGGCGGCCCGGGCCGCTACCAGCGGCTGGAAGGCCGAAGCGCGGTGGAATATGGTCTTAGAGACGACCTGCAGCTCACCGCTTACCTCAACTACTCGCGACTGCGCGCAGAGCTGGATCGGACGGGCGCCGAGGCGGCCGGAGTGCTGCCGGCGCCACCGACTGCGCGCAGTGGGGTGGATGGCGTGACGGGAGAGGCTATCTGGCGCGTCGCCAGCCCCTACCTCAGCCCGATCGGCATCGCCTTGCTGGTCGATGCGACGGTTGGACGTGAAAGGCCGGTCTTCGGCTTCAAAGCCATCGCACAGAAGAACATGCTGGATGACACCTTGGTCTTCGCCGGAAACGCGCGTCTGGATCTGGGGCAGGTCGACCTACAGCCGCAACGGAACGGACCCTCTCCCCGCAGGCGTGATGTCTCCCGGCTCGAATTCGACCTCGGCGCCTCCTACCGCTTCCGCGCGAACTGGTCCGCGGCGTTGGAGCTGCGATACCGAAAGCGCTACGCCGGCGGGCGCTTGCAAGACACCGCAGCCTTCTTTGGCCCTTCGCTGCACTATGGGGGGCAGCGCTGGTTTTTCACCCTGTCGGCTTTGCGCCGCCTGCACGATGCTCACCGGTCGCAGCCGGCCGGCGAACTCTCCGACAGCCTCACCTATCTGGCCGAACGCACCGAATGGGATGGGCTTCGGCTGCGCGTCGGCAGGACTTTTTGATGATCATGGGAGCTGAACAGTGAGATCGAACCGGCCCGCCTGGCTGTTGCCTCTGGCCCTCGTCGCCCCAGGGTCCGAGGCGCACGCTACCGTCTACCTCTCCATCGAGCAGGCCCAGGCGGCGATTTTCCCGGGGGCGACGTTCTCGCCAAGACCCGTGACGTTGGCGCCTGCCCAGATCAGGGAGATCCAGAAGCGATCCGGCCAGCGCGTCCTTAGCCCGCGCCTTCTCGCGTGGCGCGCTTCCACCGGCGGCTGGTTCATCGTCGACAGGGTGATCGGAAAACATGAATTCATCACCTACGCCGTCGGCATCGACGACAGCGCAGCCGTCAAGGGCATCGAAGTCCTGGAGTACCGGGAAAGCTACGGGGGCGAGGTCAGGGGCGCTGCCTGGCGGCGGCAGTTCGTAGGCAAGCGCCTGAACGCGCAGCTGAAGCTGGGAGCAGACATCCGCAACATATCGGGAGCGACGCTCTCATCGAAGCACATCGCCGGCGGCGTAAGGCGCCTGCTCGCGACGCATGCAGTTGTTCTCGCCCCCGCCGCTTGAGCGCGCAACGCCGCTGTTCGGCACGCTGGTCCGCATCCGCGTCGAAGCGTGCAGCCACGATCATGCAATCGAGGCTAGCTCCAAGGCGATCGCCGCTATGGCCAGGGTGCACCGCCTGATGAGCTTTCACGATCCTGAAAGCGAACTGAGCGACCTCAACCGATCGGCGCACCGCAAGCCGATCCGAGTCAGCGAAGAAACGGCGGCCGTGGTGGCCGAGGCCATCAACTTCGCCAGGCTCTCTCACGGCGTTTTCGACCCGACGGTCGCCCCGGCGGCCACTTGTGCCGGAACGCTCCCCCGGCCGGACGGGGCGCCAGCCCCCAGCCCCCGCGCCAACTGGAAGGACGTTGAGGTGGATCGGGAGAGCATGACCGTCAGGTTCCGGAGGGCTCTTTGGCTTGACCTGGGTGGAATAGCGAAGGGGTACGCCGTCGATCTGGCGGCCGGCATCCTTCGCCACGAAAGCATTCCCCAGGCATGTGTCAACGCCGGCGGTGATCTTCGGGTCTTCGGTCCCGCCGCCGAAACCGTGGCACTCGACCCCGGCCCCGGCGCCAGCAAGGCCGCCCGCGCCGCCCGCATCTTGAACGGCAGCCTGGCGAGCAGCGGCTCAGCAGGGCCCATCGGCGATCAAAGGGCGCTCGCGGTGCATTTCGACGCCAAACGGCGGCGCCTTGCACCTCGACGCTTCGTCACCGTCCTCGCGAAGCGGTGCCTGGTGGCGGACGCGCTCACGAAGGTTGTGCTGGCGAGGGGGTGTGCCGCCGGCCGCCTGCTGGAGCAGCTAGGCGCCAGCGCGGCGATCTGTTCCCCCGCCCTCCGCTGGTCAACCTGCGGAGCGCGGAGCGCTGACTGAGATGCGCAGAATCAAACTGATCAAGGAGTCGATCCGGCTGGGGCCGAAGCGGAGGCTTGTCATCTATCTCATCTGCACGGGCCTGTGGCTGTCCGGCGTCCTTTGGCTGCTGTTTCACTATTTCGTGCGCACGCCGACCGATTTCGGGCCTTCGCCGCACCCACTGGAGTCGTGGTGGCTGGCGCTGCACGGGGCGTTCGGGTTCGCCGCCATGTGGATGCTCGGCCTCCTCTCCGGGAGCCACGTCGTGAACGGCTGGGTCTCGCGAAGGCGTCGCTGGTCGGGTTCCATCTTGCTCGGCGCCTCCGCGACAATGGCTTTGACTGGATATCTGCTCTACTATTCGGGTGACGAAGCACTGAGGGCAATATCCTCCTATGCTCACTGGGGATTGGGGCTGATCGCTCCCATCCTGTTCCTCAGCCACCGGCTTTGGGCACATATTCGCGGCCGGTCAAAGTCGTCATCCGCTGCCACCGTCGAGTCATCTGTCGATCAGGTGACCTGATCTCTTTGTCCTTCGGAAAACGAGAGCCGCTCTTGAGATCGACTTGTGGCACGTGTCTCAGCACAGGCAAGAGGAGGAAAGCGATGCGTAGGTTCTAACTGCCTTCTGCGCCTCAGATTGGCGGCCACGGCGCGTCGCCGGGTTCGATCGGCTGCGCGAGCAGCACCTGGGGCGCGGCCCGCAACCTCATTAGAGCAGACTGCGCTAAATCTGACCCGTTCGCCCTGAGCCTGTCGAAGGGCTGTCCTTCTTTCCCTTCAAGGGGCAAAACCTTTCCCCTCAAGGGGCAAAACAGGGCTTCGACAAGCTCAGCCCGAACGGAAAAGAGCACTGATCCCGATTTCACGCAAGTTGCTCTAGCACGGAGCTGCGCTCGGAGGCGGTCACCTGGAGCAGATAACCGTCGGTGGAGGTCGGGCGGTCGACCAACCTCGCGCCAGTGCTTTGAGCGTGCGGCGCGGCTCCCGCTCAGTCGTATCCAGCCGGAAGGCGACGATTAGATTGCCGTCGTCCGCCAGCGGGTCGGCCGTGCTGAGGGCCCCGAATGCCTTCACATCGCGCGCGCGGACCCGGGCAATCAATACCTCCCTCGCGCACCTGCGTCCGCCCAGCAAAACGTCTCTCGCCCTGAACGCGCGCGGGCTCGCAACGGGGCGGTTCGGCCCAAAGCAGACTGTCCGCTTCCGCGCGAAGGACGGCGAATGCGGACGTCAGCCCGAGCTCCACGCACATGTCCGCTTCCGACCCACAACGGACATCATCGCTCCACTGCCTCGGCGATAGCTAAAAAGAAAGTCGCAGTCCGCCCGTGAGTGCGTGAATGTCGTAGCCGCCGCCGAGCTGCCCAGTATAGTCCACGGTCATGGACAGGGGGCCTCCGCCCGCCACCGAGAAACCCGCCCCCACCACCGCATGATCGTCGCGGAGCGGACTCGTCAAGAAGTCGAACGGGGCGGCTCCGCCGAATGACCCGCCGATCAGCCGCGGCTCATCGTTCTGGAACTCGTGGCGCCACTCGGCTCGAACCGACGGCCGGAACGCCGCCGCGCCCACTGGAATGTCGGCGCCCACACTCAGCCCGACGATCGATTCCAGCGACTCGATATCGTCCGCGTCGATTGTCAGCGCCGCGATGTTGCCGGTCTCGGTGAAGGGGTCGAGGTCCAGGCTCACATAGCGGGCGCCCACATAGGGTTCGACGTCGAGCGCGGAAGCCCTGAGGCTGAGGCCGGCCGTGCCGCCGAGCATCCACTGCTCGCTTTCGGTCTCGGCCAGGCTCTCGGCCGTGAAGGTCGCAACCGAGATGCGGCGGGAGAGATCGTAGTCCGATCTGGCGTAGGAGGCGTAGAGATCGAGAAAGGCAGGACCGAGCGCTGTCGAGCCATAGCCGCCCGCGAACCAGCTCTTCACTTGGCTCTGCCGGCTGGTGGGCGTCAGCCGCGCGTCGGTCGCATCGTAGCCGCCCATCGCGCCGATGAGCGTGGTGGGGCCCAGCCGGTAGTCGATGCCTCCCACCAGGCCCCTCGACCCGAGGGCGACCCGCGGACGGTTGGTGCGCTCCTCGAACGCGCCGGAGCGGAGGCCCCCGCTCAGGAACAGTCCGACCCTTCCATCGCCGAGCGTGGCGCTTTGCCCGTCAGGCCCGTTCTCGCCGCGGCGCGCGTGGTGCAGGTGCCGCCGGATGATACCGTCGTGGAACTCCGCCGTTTGCAGCGCCACCTCCGGCAGGAGCGTCAAAGCCTGCGGCGTCAGGTCGCCGCCGGTGAAGAGCTGGCCGCGGATCTCGCCGCCGGGGAAGCGGGTGGTGTGGATATTGACATAAGAAAGTCCGGCCTGGGTGCCGTTGATCAGCGCCGTGCGGGCAGAGGCGGCAGTGCCGCCGTTGGCGGCTCTGAACGGCGGATTGTAGATGGTCGCACTGTTCAGATCGAAGGTCGCGCTGAACTGGCCCCCGGTGACGCCGAGCGGGAAGCCGGCGGGCCTGAAACCGACCGCAACAACCGCGTTGGCGGTGGGCGGGACGCAACAGTGGATATGCCCGTCCACGGTATTCGCGATCAGGCCCGAAAAGGTCGTTCGAACGGTCATCGTCTGAAAAGACCGATCGAAAAGAACGAGGGCGAAGCCAGACGCGGGCGAGGCAGCGGGCGGGACCTCGCTCGCGCCGCGCAAGTCGGCGATGAACACGTTCTGCGCTTGGGCCGGCGCGGCGGCCAGAGCGATTGCGAAGCTACTGTATATCAGAGGGCGCAGCATGGTCTTCTCCTTAGATATTTGCCCTCATCGTTCCCCTTCGGAAAACAAGAAAGGCGATCGTGGCGCCTGAGGCGACGCTCCGCAATCCGTTGTATCATAGCACAACCGACAGCATGAGCCCTAGCGGGGTCGCCAACGTCTGCTATCCACCGCTCGCTGAAGCGAAGGCGAAACGAGCACCGCGTAGGCTATGCGGCTGAAACTCGACCTTCCAAGGGGAGCCAGATACTTTAGGCCGAGCGTGTCGCCGATGGCTTCTACTGGTGCCACTTGAGAAGGACCTTTCGTCGAAGCGGGGGGGGACAGCGATCCGGTCAAGAACCAGACGGCGGCAACATATAGGTTGTTCCCCCAGGCGACTTCGGGCGGTCGTTACCGTAGCCGCCGCCGCACGCGGTGGCCAACGCCGCCGCAGCCGCGACGAGGAGCACCTTAGTAGCAACGTTTCTCATGTTGTCTCACCTCTTCAAATGCGGACCGCACGAAGAATTCGTCCCCGCGGCGCAGGGCCGCTCCACGTTAGAGTTTCCAGCGGATCAAAGGTTCCGAACTTTAGTGCTGCTCAACGTGTCGACGAGTTGCTCGAGCTAGGCGACTTGAATGGCGCACGCACGTGACAGGCGATCCTGTATTGCATGGACGAGCTGCACCCGTCGGAAGGGGTGAGCTCAAACCCTCAGCAGCCGGCTGCTCGAGCAACGGCGCCAGTCCACACGCCACTCACCCGCTTCTCTCTTGGGCATGCTGCGTCAAGACGGCGGAGCCGAAAGCGGACCCTCAACCAGGAAGTTCCCCTACGTCCGATTACGACTCTTGGCGGACGTGCTCGACCTCCCACAGTAAAGATATGCTGCCCGTCATTGATAAAGGCACAGATCCGTACGGAAACTAGGGATGCTCCATCCACGGTTTTGCGATCTATGCGGTCGAGACGGCCGCGCGGCCCTCGATATGATAATCTCAGACTATCATCTGCCCGGGATGCACGGCCTTGAGTTCATTGAGGCAGTCCGACGCAACGAGGCGCTGGATCAGACGGCGATCGTTATGCTGAGCTCCGCCGACGACCAGGTTGTCGTCGAGAGCGCGCGCAATCTCGGCGCGGACACATTCATGGTGAAGCCGTTCGAATCCGCCGACCTTAAACATCTTATCGACGACCTTTATCAACGCTTTAACTGCGCGAAAATCGCATGGCCGGAGTGATCCAGACGGTGGACTTCTGCACGCGCAATAGTCCGACATTGTGAGGAGCGTAGTGACGCGGCAATCCAGCTGCTAAAGTGCTTCGCTACGCTTGCAAGGACCAAGGAAGGAGGGGCCTAGCTCTTCTTGCCCGCCAGCAGATCCTTGAGCCCCGCGAGCGGGCTCACCGGCGCCGCTTCCTCCTCGCTGACCACGCCCGCTTCGCGAAGCGCCGCGTCGGCGTCGGTTGAACGGGGATAGGGCTCGAGGCTCAGCGACAAGGTCTCGGCAACCGCTTCGCCAAGGTCGACGCTCGCACCGTCATAGAAGACGACGTCCAATTCGCCTTCGCTGAGTTCAACCTCCTCCTCCGCCGCGACTTCGGGGTGGGGACGAAAGACGATGCTGAAATCCTCTTGCACCTCTGCCGGCACCGGCTCGCCGGTGGCGACGCAGCTCTGGACCACGGCGGCCGACAGCGTGCCAGTGGCCCTCACCTCATTGCCGCTTCGCCTGAGCTCGGCTTCGGCACTGAGCCGCTCGATAGCCACCAGGCCGAACCGCTCGGAAAGCGCTGCGCGCTCTTCCTCGGTCGCACCGATGCTGAGGCTGCGGGGCTGGCCCGCCAATGTATCAACCCGAACGGTGCGACTGAATTCCGGTTGGCCGGTCATAGCGAGGCAAGCTTCCCTTCAACGATCTCATCGGTGGGAACGGCCTCAAGGCCTCGGTAGAAACGCTTCAGGCGGCTGCTGACGAAGCCGATTGCAGCTTCAGAAGGCGGAGAATCCCTGAAGATGTTGCGAGTCACAGCACGGGTGAAATCGCCGCCCTCTTCTATTTCTGCCCGAAAGGCCGAGAGCCGGCCGCCAAGGGCCGCCATCAACTTCCCCATATGCTTGCCCACGACCAGGTCGCCGATGCCGAGCTGGCGAATACTCCCCTCCATGTCTTCGATGAACAGTTCGGCCAGCAGCACGGACGCGGTGCGGGCACGGGCGTCGCCGCTTTCCAGCCGAATCAACGTCAGCGCGAGAATCGCTGCAATCATTTGAAAGCGCCCGTCGACGGTGTCGGGAACTTCGCCTTCAATATACCAGGAAGCATCGCGGCCCCCGTTCACGATAGCCTCATATAAGGGGCGGTACGCTTGCCGTTCGTGTTTGCCACCGAATATGCGCGCCAGGAACGACACTTGAACACCCTTCGATCGATGGGCGCGGGCTTGCGCCTTGGTGCTGATCCCGCATATTGGGTGCTGAGACTGGGGGCGCAAGCGCGGGTTGCCGGCAGACGGAAAGAGCGCCGGCCGATTTCAGGAGAATTTCTACTATGACCTTCCGGATCGCACGAGGCGCCACGCTTGCGCTGGTGCTGAGCGCAGCCTTTGCCAGCGGGGCGTGCACCAGGATCAGAGACCATCAGGGCCATCTCCTCGACCAGGCGCTGGTGAGCGCCATCCAGCCCGGCGTGGACAACCGGCAGTCCGTCGAGGCGACCCTCGGGCGGCCGACCTTCACCGGCCAGTTCAGCGACCGCGACTGGTACTACGTCTCTCGCGATACCAAGCAGCTGGCCTTTTCGATGCCGAAGCCGGATCAGCAGACGGTGCTTCATGTGCGCTTCAATGAGGCCGGCAATGTCGTCGCCGTTGAGCGGTCGGGGCTCGAGCGGGTCGCCTCGATCGATCCGGCCGAGGGAAAGACGCCGACGCTCGGCCGCAACAAGAGCTTGTTCGAAGAAATTTTCGGCAATATCGGCACGGTCGGCGCGGCTGGGCGTCAGGGCGAAACTGCCGACAATCCGCGCTGACAGCGGCTTAGCCGCGGTCCCCCCGTCGGCCGCGCCTCTCTGAAGCTCTGCACTCGTTCCTGGTTTGTCGAACCAGGACCAAGTCCAGCTTCGTGGGTAGACTCCTGATTTCCGAGCCGGCAGGTGAGTCCACCTGAATTGAAATCACGTTAGAGTGCTTGTCAGTCAGGTGGACTCACCTGACGGCTCGGAAAGCACGGCAAACAAAGGAAACTGGCCGCGTTCCCGGTTCAATCCAACCGGGAACGAGTCTAGCGAACGATCCCGCCAGCCGCCAGCACTGCCAAGGTGACGAGATCCGATGCGGTTGCGGTCATCGGCGCGACCTGCACCGGTTTTTCCATGCCCACCAGCATCGGCCCGATCATGGCGTCGCCGCCAAGCTCGCGCAGCAGCTTGGCGGACAGGTTTGCGGACTGAAGGCCCGGCATGATCAGCACATTGGCTGGGCCCGAAAGGCGGCTGAACGGGTAGACGCGCTGCATGGCGGGGTTAAGCGCGACGTCCGGCGTCATTTCGCCTTCATATTCGAAATCCGCCGTTTGCCCATCGAGCAGCCGCACAGCCCCCCGGATGTTCTCCAGGAACGCACCGGCGGGATTGCCGAACGTTGAATAAGAAAGAAAGGCGACCCGCGGCTCATGCCCCATCCGCCGCGCCACAGCGGCCGTCTGGCAGGCGATATCGACAAGCTGCTCGGAGGTCGGTCGCTCGGTCACCGTGGTGTCCGCCATGAAGGTGGTGTGGGTTTGCCCCACCAGGATGTGGATGCCGAACGGTGTCATCCCCTCCTTGGGATCGAGCACGCGCCGGACCTCCCGGATGGTTTGGGCGTAAGGCCTGGTGACGCCCGTGATCATCACGTCGGCCTCGCCCATTTCAAGCAGCAAGGAGGCGAAGATGTTGCGATTCTGGTTCACCAGGCGCTCGACGTCGCGCAGCAGGTAGCCGCGGCGCTGCATGCGGTGGTAAAGGAACTCGACCATCTTCGGCACGAGCGGCGAGGTGCGGCTGTTGTGAAGTTCGAACGCGTCGGGATTGTCGACGCCGAGGGCACGCAGCCGCTCGTGGATGTCCTCGCGGCCGACCAATACGGGCGTTCCGTAGCCGCCGTCGCGGAAGGCGATCGCGGCGCGAAGTACGCTGTCTTCCTCCCCTTCGGCGAACAGCACCCGCTTCGGGTTGGCGCGTGCCGCTTCATGAGCGAGGGTCAGAACCGAGGTCGTCGGGTTCAGCCGTGATCTGAGCGCGGTGCGATAAGCGTCCATGTCTTCGATCGGGCGCTGGGCAACGCCGGTCTCCATCGCTGCGCGCGCGACCGCGGCCGGCACGATTTCCATCAGCCGCGGGTCGAACGGTGCCGGGATGATGTAATCGGCGCCGAAGCTATGCGCCTTGCCTCCATAAGCCGCTGCGACTTCTTCGGGCACCTGCTGGCGGGCGAGCTCGGCGAGCCCCTCGGCAGCCGCGATCTTCATTTCGTCGTTGATCCGGGTGGCGCGCACGTCAAGCGCTCCGCGGAAGATGAAGGGGAATCCGAGGACGTTGTTGACCTGGTTGGGATAATCTGAGCGACCGGTCGCGACGATCGCGTCCGGGCGCGCCTCCTTGGCCACCGGCGGCAGGATTTCGGGGTCAGGGTTCGCCATCGCGAAGATGATCGGCCGGTTCGCCATGTCCTTCACCATTTCCGGCTTCAGCGCGCCTGCAGCCGATAGGCCGAGGAACACGTCAGCCCCGACCAGCGCCTCCTGAAGCGTGCGGCGATCGGTGTTCACCGCGTGGGCCGACTTCCACTGGTCGAGCCCTACCCGGCCTTGGTAGATGACGCCGCTGCGGTCGCACATGAGAACGTGGTCGTGCGGAACGCCCATCGCCTTGATCAGCTCGGTGCAGGCGATCGCCGCGGCGCCGGCGCCGTTCACGACCACATGGGCGTCCTTCATGGTTCGGCCGGTGAGGTGAAGCGCGTTGATGAGGCCGGCCGCGGTGATGATCGCAGTGCCGTGCTGGTCGTCATGAAAGACCGGAATGTTCATCCGCTCCTTCAGCGTCTGCTCGATGATGAAGCAAGCCGGAGCGGCGATGTCCTCCAGGTTGATCCCGCCAAAGCTCGGCTCGAGCAGCTGAACTGCATTGATGAAGGCATCGACATCCTCCGTCGCGACTTCAAGGTCGATCGAGTCGACGTCGGCAAAGCGCTTGAACAGCACCGCTTTGCCTTCCATCACTGGCTTGGATGCAAGCGCGCCGAGATTGCCAAGGCCGAGGATGGCAGTGCCGTTGGAGATGACGGCCACGAGATTGCCCTTGGCGGTGTAGTCGTAGGCGGTCGCCGGGTCCGCCGCGATGGCGCGGACCGGCACAGCCACGCCGGGAGAATAAGCGAGGCTGAGGTCGCGCTGGGTCGCCATCGGTTTGGACGCGATGATCTCGATCTTCCCCGGACGTCCCTGCGCGTGGAAGTCGAGCGCCTCCTGCTCCGAAAACTTGACGTTGCTGCCTTCGCTCATTCGCCTCTCCTTTGGGCGGCCTCTAATCCCCTGAAGCTGAACCCCGCAAGCAGAAGCCGGTTTCGCCGCCCGCCCTGAACCAGTAACGGTCAAGCCATGGCAACCAAGATCAAGACGGACGGCGCGGCGACTCCCACCCCGATGATGGCCCAATATCTGGCGCTGAAAGCGGAGGCCGCGGACTGCCTGCTTTTCTATCGGATGGGCGACTTCTTCGAACTCTTCTTCGAGGACGCGAAAATCGCCGCTGCCTGCCTCGACATCGCCCTCACGGCCCGCGGCGAGCATGAAGGCGAGCCGATTCCGATGTGCGGTGTGCCGATCCACGCCGGCGAGACCTATCTGGCCCGCCTGATCAAGGCTGGCCACCGTGTCGCGATCGCCGAGCAGACGGAAAGCCCTGCCGAGGCGAAGAAGCGCGGCTCCAAGGCGGTGGTCAACCGCGCGATCGTTCGCGTGGTCACCGCCGGGACGCTCACCGAGGAAGCTCTGCTCGATTCACGTGCCGCCAACTGGCTGGTGGCGATCTGTAGGGTCGGTGAACGCTTCGGGATCGCAGCCGCCGACATTTCCACAGGGCGCTTCGAAATCGGGTCGGCGACCCCCGGCGCAGTCGAGGCAGAGCTTGCGCGCCTGGGCGCGGCCGAGATCATCGCCCCCGAACCGCTGGGCACTCAACCGGTGCAGGAACGCCGAGCAGGGTTTGACAGCGTGTCCGCCGAGCGGCGGCTCTGCGAGCGTTTCGGCGTCGCGACCCTCGACGGCTTCGGGCAGTTCGACCGGGCCTCTCTTGCCGCTGCGGGCGGGCTTCTCTCCTATCTCGACGAGGTCGCGCGCGAATCGCTTCCGTTCCTCCGGCCGCCCCTTCTCCGCCCCGCCGACGCGCACATGATGATCGACGCGGCAACCCGCGAGAGCCTCGAGCTTGCCGTGTCGGCCAACGGCACCCGCGCGGGGAGCCTCCTTGCAGCCGTCGATCGGACCGTCACTGGTGCCGGCGCGCGCCTTCTGGCCGCTGACATCGGCGCTCCGCTGCTCGACCGCCGCCGGATCGAAGCGCGCGCCGACCTCGTCAGCCTTTTCGAGCGTGACGCTGGCCTTCGTGAAGGGCTCCGACGCCAGCTCCGATCGCTTCCCGATATCGGCCGCGCGCTCGGTCGACTCGTTGCCGGGCGCGGCAGCCCGCGCGATCTCGGGCAGCTTCGCGACGGCCTTTCCGAAAGCGCCCGGCTCAAGGATCGCCTGGCCGCTCTTGCCGACGAGCCAGCGCTTCTCGCCGAGCTCCTGCCCACGCTCGCCGGGCATGGCGAGCTGGTCGATATTCTTTCCCGAGCCCTGGTGCCTTCGCCGCCGATCGACGCCTCGCAGGGAGGCTATATCGCCGAGGGCTATGACGCTGCTTTGGACGCGCTGCGCGTTACCGGCGGGGAAGGCCGCCGCGCCATCGCTGCACTGGAGGCCCGCTATCGCCAGCAGACCGGCATCGGCGCGCTCAAGATCCGCCACAATGGCGTTCTCGGCTATCATGTCGAAGTGCCGGCGCGGAACGCCGACAAGCTCATGGCGGCCGACTCTGGCTTCACGCACCGCCAAACGCTCGCCGGCGTTGTCCGCTTCAACGCGCCCGACCTCCACGAGCATGCGCTTCGAGTCAGCCAGGCAGGCGCGCACGCGCTTGCCGCGGAAGCCGCCCATTTTGAAGAGCTGACGGCCCATGCGCTGAAACGGGCCGACCCCATCGCCGCTGCGGCCGATGCGCTCGCCCGGCTCGATGTTGCGGCGGCGCTTGCCGAACGCGCAGCGGAGGACGGCTGGTCTCGCCCGGCTCTCGTGGACCATAGTTGCTTCGAGGTTGAAGGCGGGCGCCATCCGGTGGTGGAGGATGCGCTTCGTTCGAGCGGCGCTCGCTTCGTCGCGAACGACTGCCGCCTATCGGAAGACAATCGCCTTTGGCTCGTGACGGGGCCCAATATGGGGGGCAAGTCGACCTTCCTCCGCCAGAACGCGCTGATTACACTTCTTGCCCAAGCAGGCTCTTACGTCCCCGCTACGCGCGCCAGGCTCGGCCTCGTCGACCGCCTCTTCAGCCGCGTCGGCGCCTCGGACAATCTGGCCCGCGGCCGCTCTACCTTCATGGTCGAAATGGTCGAAACCGCGGCCATCCTCGCGCAGGCGACGGCGCGCAGTTTCGTCATCCTCGATGAGGTCGGCCGCGGCACCTCCACCTATGACGGCCTCGCCATCGCCTGGGCCGTGGTCGAGGCGATCCACGATCGGAACCGCTGCCGCTGCCTGT
>JALYNE010000043.1 GCA_030773375.1 Pseudomonadota bacterium | reverse complement strand
CGAGGATGGCCCGAAGCCGACCGGCCTGCGCTATTGCATGAACGGGGCCGCCATGAAGTTCGTAGCAGCATGAGGCTGCTGCTTATCCTGGCGCTCCTCGTCGCTGCTCCCGCCAGCGCCGCGACGCGGATCCCCGCGCCCGCCGTTGATCCGGCCGCGCGGGGTCTTCAAACCGCGGTGCTTGCCGGCGGTTGCTTCTGGGGCATGGAGGCCGTGTTCGAGCATGTGAATGGCGTTCGAAGCGTGGTCTCCGGCTATGCCGGATCCAGCGGACCTGCCGAGGCGGTACGGATCAGCTACGATCCGAGCCAAGTGAGCTACGGCGATCTCCTGCGCATCTATTTCGCGGTCGCGCACGATCCGACCCAGCTCAATCGCCAAGGGCCCGATGTTGGCCCCAGCTACCGTTCGGCCATATTCCCGCAGAACCATTCCCAGCGCCAGGTGGCGGAGAGCTATCTTGCTCAGCTCGCTCGCGCGAAGGTGTACGGCAAGCCAGTCGTCACTCGCATCGAATCCGGCGGCTTTTCGCCTGCTGCGAGCTACCATCAGGATTTCATGCGCAAAAACCCGCGCCATCCTTACATCCTCGCTCACGATGTGCCGAAACTGGCGGCGTTGAAGCGCGTCTTTCCGGCCAGCTTCCGGAGCTGACCCTTCAGCCCCGCGCCGGGCCTTCCGCGAAGCGTGCGAGGATCCAAGGCTTGGCGTCAGCCCAATCGTCGAGCCGCGCATGGGCGTCCGGCGATGGCGGCACATGCGCGGCAACGCGGGGCTCGGCAATCATGTGGAGCCGCCACACCTGAGGCGCGTGCTTCGCGACCGACTCATGATGGACCGGAAGGTCGTCGACGAACACGGCGACACTCGGGCGCATCTCCTCGATCAGCGCGAGCACCGGCTGTCCTTTTCCGCCGCGGTTGCAGAGCACGCGATGGTGGATGTCGAAGGCCCCGAGCTGCTCGACCCGGCTCGCCTGATATTCGTCGCCGATGTTCGTTAGAATGACGATGTCGGCACCGGCGCCGATTTCCCGCAACGCTTCGGCAGCGCCTGGCACGACGTGCTGGCGATGCATTTCGCTGTCGAAGAAGCCGCCAAGGAGCGGCCAGACCTCCTCCGCCGCGATTGCCTCGCCGGTGGCGGCATCGCGCACCGCATTGGCGAAGCCCGGCTCTTCGAGCACGAAGCGATAGCCGTGCGCCTCCTCGATCCACTCGGCGAAATGGCTGACCATGTGGAGGAGCACTTCGTCACAATCGGTGATGAGGAGCGGACGGCTCATCGCTCGAGCCTTTGCCGGGCCTCCACCAGCCGCGCGGGAGGAAGCTCGAGCTCCGCGGCACAGGCGAGGAGGTCGGGCTCGTGCGCCTCCAGAAAGCGCAGCACGGCTGCCAGCAGCGCCTGCTCCCCAAGCCGCCCGCGCAGATCATCGGGGGTGAGGCCGGTCAGTGCCAGCAGCCGCTCGGCCCGCCCGCTGTCGCTCAGCGTCCAGCCCAGCGCGGAGAGCGCCAGCGCCTCCGCATCATCGGCATTTGTGTCCGGAATCTTCATCGCCTAGACCTTGATCGGATCAGGCCGAAGCGGCCCGATCCGTGAATCAACTGGAAAGAGCCTGATTCACGATTTGGGTGAAAGCGCTTAGCGCTTCACGATCGGTCAGGCTCTGAGGTGAGCGGGTGGGACAAAAAATCCTCGTTGTCGAGGACAACGAACTCAATCTGAAGCTTTTCTGCGACCTGCTGCGCGCGCACGGTTACGAGGCCGAGCCGGTGCGCGACGGGCGAGAGGCGGTCGAACGGGCGCGCGCCTTTGCGCCCGAGCTTGTCGTTATGGACATTCAGATGCCGCACATAAGCGGCCTTGAACTTATCGAGCAGATGAAGGCGGACGAGGAGCTGAAGGGCATCCCGATCATGGCCGTGACCGCTTATGCTGCCAAAGGCGATGAGGAACGCATCCGGGATGCGGGCGCGGAAGGCTATGTATCCAAGCCCATTTCACTGCTGAGGTTCGTGGAGGCAGTTGCCCGCCTTTTGGAAGCTGCGCAGGACCGCGCCGTTGATCGGGGCGGTGACGCAGACGAAGAGCAGCGCTCCGACGAAAGTCCTCTGCCCCCCGCTTGAAAGCGGTGGGCGCCGCGCACTCGGTGGCGGGCTTCAAAGCCCGCCAAGCCTCACTTGATCTTGGCTTCCTTGAACTCGACGTGCTTGCGCGCGACCGGATCGTATTTGCGGAAGGTCAGTTTCTCGGTGATGTTCCGAGGGTTCTTCTTGGTCACATAGTAGAAGCCCGTGTCGGCGGTGCTGACGAGCTTGATCTTGACCGTTGCTGGCTTGGCCACAGTTCGAACCTTTTTGAGTGTTTCGAAAAATAAAAGCGGCTTCGCCGCCGCTCGTTCGTGCGCCCGCCTCTGCCTCGAAAGCCCGCTTGGTGTCAAGGGGAGGCAGGGCTTAACCGGCCGGTAACCATATCGGCGCATGTTCCTCGAGAGCAAGTGGGGAGCAGAATATGCGGGCCGAACAAGACGGCATGATGCTGGTGCGCGCCGATCTTTGCGAGCGGCTCGAAGCGCTGAGGCGGATCTCGGCGTGCCGTTCGGCGCGGGATTGCGCGGATGCCGTGATCGGGATCAGGCGCACGGCCGCGGCTTACGGGCTCCTCCCCGTCGTGCGGCTTGCAGAAGCGCTCGAACGGGCCATGCAACACCCGGATGGCGCGGCTCCACGCCAGTGCGCGCTTTATCTTGATCGGCTCTACGATGCGATCGGATGCGATCGCCTCGACGAGGCCGCCAGCGAGGCGATGATGGCCTCCGTCTTCGTCCGCTTCTCCTGAACGGCCGTTCGTGGACGCACTCCTCACGACCTTTATCGCCGCAGCGCTGGCCGAACTTGGAGATAAGACGCAGCTGCTCGTGATCGCGCTGGCGGCGCGGTATCGGAAACCAAGACCGGTCATCGCCGGTGTGGCCGTCGCGGCGCTCGCCAATAATCTCATCGCCGCGGCGGGGGGCACATTGATCAGCGGCATGATCACGCTTCGCGCGATTTCGCTGCTGGTCGCGCTCGCGCTCGTCTTCGCGGGCATAGCAGGCCTCGCCCGCGGCAAAAAAGCTGGCGACATGGCCTCCACATGGAAAACGGGCCCGTTCCTCACCACGGCCATTTGCTTCTTTCTCGTCGAGTTCGGCGACAAAACGCAATTTTTGACGGCAGCCCTTGCCGCACAATATGACGCCTTCGGCCTTGCAGCAGCGGGCGCGACGGCAGGGGTGATTGCTGCCAACCTGCCGGCCGCGGCGCTTGCGGACCGCGCCCCCGCTATCCTGATGCTCGACCGGCTGCGGATCGTCGTCGCGGTGCTCTTCCTCCTCGTTGGCTTCGTGGTGGGCCTGAGCGCGCTGCGCCTCGTCTGAGGGCGGATCGGCATGTGTCCGGTTCGATGTGATGGCGGACCTGAGCCGCTGTCTTGGTCGTTTCGCCTCCGATGCGCGACTTCTCCCAGCTTCTCTACGCTCTCGTTTACACCCGCTCGCGCAACGCGAAGCTGAAGCTGATCGGTGATTACCTGAAGCGTACGGCCGATCCCGACCGCGGCTACGCGCTTGCAGCGCTCACCGGAGAGCTGAGCCTGCCGGCGGTAAAATCGGCGGCGATCCGTGGCATCACCGAGGAGCGGATCGACCCGACCTTGTTCTACATGAGCTGGGACTATGTGGGCGATCTCGCGGAAACCGTTGCCCTGCTGTGGGCCAAGCGCACGCATGAGCCGGCCGAGATCGACGACGGCACGCTTCGCATCGGACAGGTGATCGAGCGGCTCGCCGGGCTCGGCCGGGCGGACGCGCCTCAGGCGCTGGCGCAGATGCTCGACCATCTGGACGCAAGCGGCCGCTATGCGCTGCTGAAGCTTGCCACCGGTGAGCTTCGTATCGGCGTCTCCGCGCGGCTGGCAAAGCTTGCGCTCGCGGAGGCCTTCGGGCTCGACGTCGATGCGGTCGAGGAGGTGTGGCACGGCATCGGACCGCCTTATCTGCCGCTTTTCGCATGGGCGGAGGGCCAAGCGGCTCAACCGACGGCGGAGGATGTGCCGGTTTTCCGGCCCTTCATGCTCGCCCACCCGCTCGAGGACCTGCACCTTTCTATGGCAGATTATGCCGCGGAGTGGAAATGGGACGGTATCCGTGTGCAGATCGTCCGGGTGGCTGGCGAGACGCGCCTCTACAGCCGAGCCGGCGATGACATTAGCCGGAGCTTCCCCGAAGTCGCCGCGAGCTTCGACCATGACGGCGTGGTCGACGGGGAGCTGCTCGTTCGAGGCGAGTTCCAGGGCGCCGACGAGCATGGCGGCGCCGCCGCGAGATTCAATGCGCTTCAGCAGCGGCTTGGCCGCAAGATCGTGTCGCAAAAGATGTTGAGCGACTACCCTGCTTTCGTCAGGCTCTACGACCTCCTGATCGACGGACATGAGGACGTGCGGGCGCTGCCCTGGTCCGAGCGGCGTGCCCGCCTGGAAGTGGTGGTGCCGAAGCTCGACCGCAATCGGTTCGACATCTCTGCGCTTATCGCCGCGAAGAGCTTCGAGGAGTTGGAGGAGATCCGCGCCGGCGCGCGCGACGCCTCCATCGAAGGCGTGATGCTGAAGCGCCGCGACAGCCCCTACGTGCCTGGGCGGCGTGTCGGTTTGTGGTACAAATGGAAGCGCGATCCGCTGACGGCGGACTGCGTGCTGATGTACGCTGCCCGCGGAAGCGGCAAAAGATCGAGCTATTATTCCGACTTCACCTTCGGCTGCTGGAGCAGCGAGGGAGAACTGCTCCCGGTCGGCAAGGCCTATTTCGGCTTCACCGACGAAGAGCTGATCTGGCTCGACCGATTCGTGCGAAACCATACGATCCAGCGCTTCGGGCCCGTCCGGGAAGTCGAAAAGCAGCTCGTGCTCGAAGTGGCCTTCGATTCGATCCACGAAAGCAAGCGGCACAAATCGGGTCTGGCCATGCGCTTCCCGCGCATTTCCCGGATCAGACGGGACAAGCCCGCGAGCGAGGCGGATACGATCGAGGCGCTTCGGCGGATGGTCTGCTGAGCCTCTTAACAGCCCCCGGTGAAGCGTATCCTTTTGGAACGGCTCAGTTTTGGGGGATCGACAGCTTGGCCGTTCCAAGACAAGCCTAGAGTTCAGCTCACGTCACGCACGAAAGGAACGGCCATGCTGAAGGGGGAAAAGTACCCGCACAACCCGGCAAATCGCGGCTATTGCGTCGTGTACCACGAGAATGAAGTCAATCACTGCCCGGGCTGCGGCCGCACGCAATGGTATGTCGGCCGGGTGTCGGCCGAATGCGGCTTTTGCTCTACGGCGCTGCCGCTCAAGGAGGCGACCAGCCGAGGTGTCGGCACCCACAGCCGCGGCTACCGGCCAGTCATGCTGACCGACGCCGCTTAGGACCGAGAGACACGCCGTTCCGGCCTAGCTCCATCCCCCGCTCGCATCAGGGACTCACGCCGGGCGAGGTTGCGCCGGCAGTCGTTCACGCACGGCCGTTGCAAGTTCAGCGATGGTGAACGGCTTGCGAAGCACCGGCACCTCGGAGCCCAGCGCCGCCTCCAGCTGCTCGCTCTCGGCATAGCCCGTCACGAACAGGATCGGCAGCTCGGGCCGGTCCTCGCGGGCGGCGCGGGCGACCTCGGCGCCGCTCATTCCCGGCATAGCATAATCGAGGAGAACGAGGTCCGGCTGCTGCTCGGCGATGCGGTGCAGCCCTTCCTCCCCGCAATCGGCTTCCACCACGGTGTAGCCCAAGGCTTGCAGCGAATCGCTGAGGAATGCGCGAACGTCCGCGTCGTCATCGATCACGACGATGCTGGCGCTGCCCGGTGCAGCGTTCGTCACGGCGGCGTGGGTGACCTGGAAGTCCTCGCAGTCGCCAACCAGCTGCCCGGATGACGCGCGCAGGAGCAGCCTCACCGTGGTGCCCCTGCCGACCTCGCTTTCGAACCGGACGGTGCCGCCGGATTGACGGGCGATGCCATAGACCTGCGCAAGGCCAAGGCCGGTGCCCTTGCCCAGCGGTTTGGTTGAAAAGAAAGGCTCTGTCGCGCGGGCAAGCACGTCGGGCGCCATGCCTTGGCCCGTGTCGGCGACCGAGACGCAGACATATTCGCCGTCCTCCAGCTCCGGCTCTCCCGAAATGTCTGTCCAGCCGGTCGAGATGGTGAGCGTTCCGCCCTGCGGCATCGCGTCCCTCGCGTTGATCGCGAGATTGAGAATCGCATTTTCAAGCTGGTTCGGGTCGCATACGGCGTGGGTGACGTCCGCATGAAGCTCGGTCACGATGTTGATCTCAGGCCCGATCGTGTGGCGGAGGAGATCCTGCATGTTGGCGATCACCTGATTGACCGCCACCGGCATCATCGCAATCCGCTGAATCCTGGAGAAAGCGAGGAGCTGACTCGTGAGCTTCGCGCCGCGCCGAGCCGATTCCAGCGCCGTGGCCGAAATCCGCTTCAACCGTTCGTCGGTCATGCGCGAGGCGATGATTTCAAGGCCGCCCATGATCGGCGTCAGGAGATTGTTGAAATCGTGCGCGATGCCGCCGGTGAGCTGGCCCACCGCTTCCATTTTCTGCGCCTGCCGGAGCGCTTCCTCGGCACGGAGGCGATCGGCTACCTCGGCTTGCAGCCGGTCAAGCGCAGCGGAGAGATCGGCCGTTCGCTCTTCAACGCGCTTTTCCAGCGACTCGTTGATGGCGCGCAGCTTGGCTTCCGCTTCCCTGGATGCCGTGACGTCGTGAGCAACCCCGATGAAGCCGATATGCTCCCCGTTGGGGCCCCACCGCGGTTGCGATTCCGAGCGGAGCCAGCGCCAGGCTCCATCGTGACGCAGATATCGCCCTTCGAGCACGAACGGCTTCAGCGTCGCTTCACCGGCAAGCGACTCCTCGACCAGTCGCTCGAAATCTTGCGGGTGGATGCGTTTACGCCAGTCGTAATCGAGGGCTTCCTGATAACTCACACCGAGAAATTCCGCATAAGCGATGTTGACGAAACTCCGCTTCCGATCGAGCCGGGTCACCCACATCGGGACGGGGGCGGAATCGGCGATACGGCGGAAGCGTTCCTCGCTTTCCCGCGCGGCAAGTTCCGCGAGGTGGCGCTCGGTTACGTCATATCCCTCGGCAAAGATGGCGGTCGAATGTCCGTCGGCGTCGGTTATCGGCTGGAAAACGAAATCGACGAGCCGCTCTTCGGCGGGCGCGCCGGGCTCGCGCTGGAGCTGGATCTTCATCGATCGGCCAGTGAAAGGCTGCCCCGTTCGATAGACTTCGTCGAGCAGCTCGAAAAACCCCTGACCTTCCAATTCCGGCAGCGCCTCCCGGACCGGCTTGCCGACCAGGTCGCGGTGGCCGACCAGTTGTAGGTAAGAGGCGTTCATCATCTCGAACACGTGATCCGGCCCGCGGAGCACAGCCACGAAGCCCGGCGCCCGGTCGAAGAGCTGGCGTAGTTGCGCCGCTTCGTCGAGGCGCTGCCGCTCCGCCAGGACCTTCGCCGTCGCCTCCGTGCAGACGCACAACATGCCGGCTACCGCCCCGTTTTCCTCGCGCAGCGGACTGTAGGAGAAGGTGAACCAGGTCTGCTCGAGATAGCCTTTGCGGGTCATCGTGAGCGGCATGTTTTCGGAGAAGGTGGAGGCGCCGGCCATCGCGCTCTCGACCAGGGGCTTCACATCATCCCAAAGCTCTGCCCAGATATCCCGGAACGCGCGGCCGAGCGCGGCCGGATGCTTGTCGCCGAGGATTTCCGCATAGCCGTCATTGTAGATGAAGCGAAGGTCCGGCCCCCACGCAACGAACATCGGGAACTTGGAGCTGAGCACGATTCCGACGGCAGTCTTCAGAGACTGGGGCCAGTTTTGCGGCAGGCCCAGCGGAGACGAGGACCAGTCGAAAGCCCGCATCAGCGCGCTCATCTCGCCGCCGTCGTCCAAAAAGGCGAGCGGGGCGCTTGGCTCGGCCGGCGGGACTGACTGGATGGAGGACATCAAATACGAAAGCTCCAGCACGTGCGGCTCTCGCCGCTGGGTGAAATCAGTCTTAACGGCGGAGGAGCCAAAAGTCGGTTACTGACCCGGCGCCGCATGGCGTTCCGCCAGACGCAGCAGCCGCAGCACGTTGCCTCCCCAGATTTTTGCGATGTCCTGGTCGCTATACCCGGCTTGACGGAGGCGCGCGGTGATCTTCGGGAGCGCAGAAACATCCTCCATCCCGATTGTGCCGCCACCGCCGTCCCAGTCCGCCCCGAGGCCGACATGATCCACGCCCATCACCCTGATCGTGTGGAGGAGATTGTCCATGAACATGTCGAACGTGGCACTTGTCCAAGGCTGCCTCGCCTCGAGCGCCGTCCGGTCCGCCACCAGCCTTTGCCGCTCCGCGGTGGTCAGCGATTCCCACCGCTCCTGCCTCTTCTCGATGGCACTCCGCTCCTCCGATTGGTCGCCGGGCGCTACGAACACGCTGTTGAGCTGCATCACGCCGCCGGCCTTCGCCAGCCTGCGCATCCGCTCGTCATCGAGGTTGCGCGGGTGGTTGTACTTCGCTCTGGGGCCCGAGTGGGACAGGATGATCGGCGCCTTCGAAAGGGCGAGCATCTGATCGAAGGCCGCGTCGGAACTGTGGCTCGCATCGATCACCATGCCGAGCCGGTTCATCTCCGCGACCCATTGCCGCCCAAGCGGGCTCAGCCCGTTCCAACGGGGCTTGTCGGTCGTGCTGTCGGCGAACTGGTTGTTCTTTGAATGAACGGGGCCCGCCATCCGGACCCCGAGCCGATGGAATGTGCCGAGCATGGAAAGATCGCCGCCGAGCGGATAGCTGTTCTCGATAGACTGATAGACGATCCTTTTGCCTTCCTTGTGGATGCGCTCGGCCTCGGCGGCCGTTGTCGCAAAGGCAAGCTTGTCGGGATGCGCCGCCACGACGCGCTGGATCGCGGTCGCACGCAAAAGTGCGTCATCGCGTGCTTTGGCATAGCCGGCCGGCGTCAACTCGCCTTGTGGCGTGTAGATGACGAAGAAACCGCCATCGAGTCCACCGGCCTGCATGCGCGGAATGTCGACCTGACTCTGGTCCCAGGCATATTCGTGCCAGGCGCTGAAATCCCAGCCCTGCCGCTCAAAAATTGCGGGGGTATCGAGATGCGCATCGAGCGTCAGCAATTGCTCGTGGAGCAGCCGATCGGCCGCACTGACCGTCTCGTGCCCGGCAGCCGGAGAGCCAAGGGCGAGAACAAGCGCGGGAATGAGACGTCGAAGCATTTGTTCCTCCTGTCGGCGCGCAGCATGGAAGGCCGGGCGCCGTTCGGCAAGGGCTCACAACGCTAAGCCGTGGGCTTGATTGGCTTACCTCTTCTGCACGCGAACTGCGCTTTCGGCCGGGTTGGTGCTGATCGCTTTTTCCGACGGTCTGCTCAGTCTCTAGACCTCCCAGCGCAGCATGAACTCGCGTAGCGCGCGGGCGTCGTGCAGTGCGTTGTGCGGCACCTCGCTGATCGCTGCGGTGCTGAAGCCAGGGCTGCTGACGAACTCGAAGCGGAGGCTGCCCACCGGCGCCATGGCGCCTTCGCCGGTGACCAGCAACGCACAGAAATAAGCGATGTCGTCCGGCCAGTCGGCGACGATCACAGGGGCATCGTCTCCCGACAGATAGTGAGCGATTTCCGTCGCCGCCTCCAGGCGAGAGGTCGGGCCGTTGTTGAGCCCAGGGGGAACGGCATTGAGGTAGGGTACGACGTTGCGCGCGACCCAGGGGTGAAGCACGTCCGGCAGCGGGAGCACCGCATAATATTCCTGATCGCCATATTCGGGCACCAACGCGAGGCTGATCAGCTCGCCGCCAAAGCCGTTGAATTCCGTATCGAGATAATAGCGCATGAGCGCTGGACGCTATTCTCCTTTCGTCCATAACTGTCCACCACCAGCTTGCCAGGGGCTTCCATGCACGAGACCTATTCGCCCGACCGACGAACGCTTTTGAAAGGGGCCGCCGCCGGCGCGATGCTGCTCGCTCCGGCTGCGGCGCTTGCCAGGTCCGCGGACCGGGATGCGATCCGAAAAGCCGCGGAGGCTGGATACGAAGCTTCGGTGAAGCGCATCCAGGATTGGATTCGCCTGCCATCGATCGCGGCCGAGAACCTCAACATGGAGGAGGGCGCCGAATATATGATGCGGCTCGCCCGCGACGCTGGCTTCCAGCAGGTCGAAAAGGTGCCGACCGACGGGCATCCGGGCGTGTTCGCAACGCTGGATGCCGGCGCCAAGCGCTGGATGGGCATCTACTTCATGTACGATGTGAAGCAGTTCGACCCGAAGGAGTGGTCGTCGCCGCCGCTGGAGGCGCGGATCGTCGAGAAGCAAGGCTTTGGAAAGGCCATAATCGGGCGGGGAGCGGTCAACCAGAAGGGACCAGAAGGCGCATTCCTTGCCGCGCTCCACGCCTTCCGCGCTGCCGGTCGCAAGCTGCCGGTGAACCTCGTTCTCGTCGCCGAGGGTGAGGAGGAGATCGGATCGCCGCACTTCACGCAGATCGTGCACCGGCCGAACGTGCTCGCCGCGCTCAGGAAGTGCGAAGGCGTGATCATTCCGACCGGCTGGCAGGATCGCGAGGGCAGCGTCTCGGTGAACCTGGGGGCGAAAGGCGTGGTCGAGCTGGAGCTCGTCGCCAGCGGCGAGAAATGGGGAAGGGGCCCAACAAAGGACCTGCATTCGAGCCAGAAGGCGATCGTCGACAGCCCGGCCTGGCGCCTCGTCGCGGCCCTGCAAAGCCTCGTCTCGCCCGACGGCAACACGCCGATGATCGACGGCTTCTTCGAAAAGGTCCGGCCCCTCAACGCGCGCGAGCGGCAGCTGATCGCCGCCAACGCGGCGGCTTCGTCCGAAGCCGATCTGAAGCGGGCGCTCGGCGTCAAAGCGTTTATCGGCGACGAGCCGTGGGTGAAGACGCTGGAGCGGCTGGCGGCGC
Organism: Pseudomonadota bacterium; assembly: GCA_030773375.1. GTDB lineage: Bacteria > Pseudomonadota > Alphaproteobacteria > Sphingomonadales > Sphingomonadaceae > Allosphingosinicella. The sequence continues at coordinate 2,499 of JALYNE010000043.1, read as the reverse complement.
AGCCGACCGTCAATATCGAGGGGCTTGTATCCGGCTACACCGGCCCTGGCGGGAAGACGATCCTGCCCGCCCGTGGCGTGGCCAAGATCGACATGCGGCTGGTTCCCAACATGACAAAGGACGATACGGTCGCGAAGCTCCGCGCCCATCTCGATCGGCGGGGTTTTCAGGATGTGGAGGTCAATGTCTCCGGCGGCTACGATCCCACTGAAACCGCCGAGGACGCGCGCATCATTCGAGCGCAGCAGGCGGTTTATACCCGCTCGGGTGTCAAGCACACGCTGTACCCGCGGCTCGCCGGCTCCTGGCCCGGCTTCGTGTTCACGAGTGCGCCCGTATCACTTCCTGCCGGCCAATTCGGCCTCGGCCACGGCAGCGGCGCCCACGCACCCGACGAATATTTCGTGATCGAGAGCACCAACCCCAAGGTGATGGGGCTGGTGGGCGCGACGATGAGCTTCGTCGACTTCCTTTACGAAATCGCCGCGATCAGGTGAGCCGATGGACGGGTGCTTTGCGCGCCCCTAAGCTTCCGAAAGACCTCAGGTAAAATGGATCATAGCGTGGACGGGCATCGTCGTTTCCTCACTGATCGCCGCACCCTCCTCTCCGGCGCCGCGGCCGGCGCGGCTTTGTTCGCGCCGGGGGCGGCGCTTGCCGCCTCGGGGGATCTGGACGCGATCCGCACCGCGGCGGAGGCGGGGCATGATGCATCCGTCCGGCGGCTCCAGGAGTGGATCCGCTATCCGACCATCGCCGCCGAGGGCCTGAACGGGGATGGCGGCGCGGATTACATGATGCGGCTCGCTCGCGATGCCGGATTCCAGAAGGTGGAGAAGGTGTCGACCGGGGGCGTTCCTGGCGTGTTCGCGACACTCGATGCGGGCGCGAGGCGGTGGCTCGGCCTTTATTTCATGTACGACGTGAAGCAGTTCGATCCGGCCGAATGGCATTCGCCGCCGCTCGAAGCCCGGATCGTCGACAGGCCGGGCACGGGCAGGGTGATGGTGGGGCGCGGCGCGGTCAACCAGAAGGGGCCCGAGGCCGCCTTTCTCGCTGCGTTGCACGCGATTCGTGCCGCTGGGCGGAAGCTGCCGGTCAACCTCGTCCTCGTGGCGGAAGGGGAAGAGGAAATCGGATCCCCGCACTTCGCCGAGATCGTCCGGCGGCCGCAGGTCCTGGCGGCGCTCCGCAAATGCGAGGGCGTGGTGATGCCGTCGGCCGGCCAGGGGCCGAACGGCAATGCCGGCATCTCGCTCGGCGCCAAGGGCGTGATCGAGCTGGAGCTCGTCTCGAGCGGCGAGAAATGGGGCCGGGGCCCCGCCAGGGACGTGCATTCGAGCCTCAAGGCGCAGGTCGACAGCCCGGTCTGGCATCTCGTCCAGGCGCTGAACACTTTGGTGGAGCCGGACGGCAACACGCCGGCGATCGAGGGTTGGTTCGAGAAAGTCCGCCCGCTCACCGCCCGCGAAAAGGCGCTGATCGCGGAGAGTGCCCGCAATCGCCGGGAGGAGGATTCGAAGCGCTCGCTCGGCGTCCAGCGCTGGATCGACGATCTTCCGTGGCAGGAGTCGCTGGAGCGGCTCGTTTCGCAGCCGACCGTCAATATCGAGGGGCTGGTGGCGGGCTATACCGGCCCCGGCGGCAAGACGGTCCTGCCCGCGCGGGCCGTCGCCAAGATGGACTTCCGCCTGGTCCCGAACATGACGGCCGAAGATTCGCTGGCAAAGCTGAAAGCGCATCTCGCCCGGAAGCGCTTCGGCGACATCGAGGTGAAGATGAGCGGCGGCTACGATCCGACCGAGACGGCGGAAGACGCGCGCGTGATCCGCGCGCAGCAGGCGGTCTTCACCCGCGCGGGCGTGCCCTGGGCCCTCTTTCCGCGCAACGCCGGCTCCTGGCCCGGCTATGTCTTCACCGGTCCGCCGCTCCGGCTCCCCGCCGCCCATTTCGGCTTCGGCACCGGCGCGGGCGCCCACGCGCCGGACGAATATTTCGTGATCGAGAGCAACAACCCCGCGGTGGCGGGCTTCGCCGGCGCGACAATCGCCTATGTCGACTTCCTCTATGAGATGGCGAGCATCAAATAAGTTGCGGCGCGCCTTGCTGCGAATGGGTCCTGAAGGATGTCAGGTAACACCCAATCGGCGGAAAACTGGTGCGCCCGGCATGAATATGATGGGCACTCAGATCATTGGGAAATCTGTGTCTGACTGGGCACCAATGTCTGGTTTGCGCCAATTGCCGACATCGATGGCTGCTGAAGACCATCCCAAAAGCGGACATCGTTCAGGTGATCGCCAAGCTTCGACTAGGGTCGATTCGCTTCACCCGCTCCACCTTTACAGTAATCGGCTGCGGCGCGACGCCGGCGCCCTCGAAACCGCTTGCCGCTCAGCCCGGCCGCTGTCACTTCGGGAGAGTGAAGTGGCTCCTGGGCATCGTCCTCATTCTCGCCGTCGCCCTCGGCGCTTTCTACGCGCTCGTCGCCCCGCCGAG
>JALYNE010000042.1 GCA_030773375.1 Pseudomonadota bacterium | reverse complement strand
TGGAGGAAGTCGGGCGACGTGACGGCAAGCAAGCCCAGGCCGGGAACATCGTCCTCGAGCGCCTCCCAGGCCGCGAGTGCTTCCGGTGCGATCGCTCCCGCATAGACGATTGCCGCTTGCGCTCCGGGCTCGGGCTCGCGGAGCCAGTATCCGCCGGCCACGGCCCCCGCTTTCCAGCAATCGTCCCGACGTTCGACTTGGCGGATGGTGCGGGTGGTGAGGCGCAGGTAGACGCTTTCGCCATCCTCCGCCTGCATCAGCCGGAATCCTTCCTCCATAAGCAGCGCAAGTTCGTCGACGAACGCGGGCTCGTAGTGGCGCAGGCCCGGCTGCCCCATCCCGATCAGCGGCGGATTGATAGATTGGTGTGCGCCGCCTTCGGGCCCGAGCGTCACGCCCGATGGCGTCGCGACCAGCATGAACCGTGCGTCCTGATAGCAAGCGTAATTCAGCGCATCGAGCCCGCGCGCGATGAAGGGATCGTAGACGGTGCCTATCGGCAAGAGCCTTTCGCCGAAGAGGTCGCCCGCGAGTCCGAAAGCAGCCAGGACGAGGAACAGATTGTTCTCGGCAATGCCAAGCTCGACATGCTGTCCGGCCCGGCCGCCGCTCCACTTCTGGGCCGAGGGGATTTTTGCCGCCGCGAAGACGTCCGCGAGATCCTGCCGGCGGAACAGGCCGCGCTGGTTGACCCAGGCGCCAAGGTTGGTCGACACCGTCACATCCGGCGAGGTTGTAACGATCCGGTCGGCAAGCGCGCCGCCAGCGCGCGAAAGGTCGAGAAGGATCCGCCCGAACGCTGCCTGGGTCGATTGTTCCTCGCCCGCCGGAGGCGCAACCGCAGGAACCTCGGCACCATTCCACGGCCGTTCGCGCTTCGCCCTTGCAATATGACTTGCCTCGACGACCGCCCGCACCGCCTCCGCCGCATTGCCGCCGAGCCCCGCATAGGGTTCCCACTCCTTGCCCTCTGCGATCCCCATCCTTTGGCGAAGCGCAGCGATCTGACCTGAATTCATCGGGCCGGCATGATTGTCCTTGTGGCCGGCGAACGGCAGGCCGAAGCCCTTGATCGTGTAAGCGATAAAAAGAGTGGGCCTGTCGTCCTGAGCGCCGTCGAATGCTTCGATCAGGCTTTCTACGTCATGACCGCCGAGGTTGGTCATGAGGCTTGCCAGCGCTTCGTCATCCAGCGCATCGAGCAGCGGCCGAACCTCCTCCCCGAGGTCGTTCATCAGCCGCTCGCGCCAGGCCGCGCCGCCGAGATAAGTGAGGGCCGCATAATCCGCATTGGGGGCCTCGTCGATCCAGCGCTGCAGCGCCGCGCCGCCGGCCTCGGCAAAGGCGGACTCCATCTGCTTGCCGTATTTCAGCGTCACGACCCGCCAGCCGCAGCTTGCGAAGATCTCGTCGAAGCGGCTGAACATCCGGTCGGACGTGGTCGCATCGAGCGACTGCCGATTATAATCGACGATCCACCAGCAGTTGCGGATGTCGTGTTTGGCCGCCTCGATCAGGCATTCATAGATATTGCCTTCGTCGAGTTCGGCATCGCCCATCAAGGCGACCATCCGGCCCGCCTCGGCCGGGTCCATCATCCCGTGGGCGATCAGATAATCCTGCACCAGGCTCGCAAAGGCGGTGATCGCAACGCCAAGCCCGACCGAGCCCGTCGAAAAATCAACGGGGATCCGGTCCTTGGTCCGGCTTGGATAGCTCTGCGCACCCTCGAATCCGCGGAAGGCCTCGAGTTGCTCGCGCGTCTGACTGCCGAGAAGATAGTGGATCGCGTGAAGCACAGGCCCGGCATGCGGCTTCACCGCTACCTTGTCGTGCGGGCCGAGGCCATGAAAATAAAGCGCCGCCATGATCGCAGTCATGGAAGCGCAACTCGCCTGGTGCCCTCCGACCTTGAGGCCGTCGGTACTAGGGCGGATGTGATTGGCGTTGTGAATGGTCCACGACGAGAGCCAGCGCAGGCGTTCATCGAGGAGCTTAAGCGCGTCGAGGTCGGGCGTTCGCGTCTTCTTCAGCATCTGGAATTCCGTTGCAGCTGAGCCTTTTACGGTTCCCGCAGATGGAAAGCTTCGCCGCGGACCCGGGGCAAGCGTGTCTTCCTTTTGGATGCGAAAGAAAAGCCCTTCCATCAGATTGCGGGGCAACGGATCGTCCCAATGCCCCTGCGCCGGGGCTGCGGCTCGCCAGTGGCTCGCCGCCTTATCCGACGTTCATTGCGGGGGAACCCGGCTTCAGCGGACTTTCCGGAACCGCCCTCGTCGATCACGGCGGTAGGTGAGAAGAAGCGTTTTCCGGCCGACCAGGCGGTGGAAAGCCGCCCAAGTGCGCGGATTGTAGAAGTTGCGTGGAGCCCTGGTCGGCTGAGAGGCCGGTTCATCCTCCGTTGTCTCCGCTAGAGTCCAATGAAGGCCTGCATATGTTATTATGCCAAGCCCCAAGAGGATAGTGAGTAAGAGTAGAAAGTACATCATGGCCTCCCGTCCAGCACGTGGGTCAGAGAGAAAGCGCTGGAGAAACGCCACGCCAGGATAGTCAACAATGCTCCCCCGATCCAGCCGGTGCGATAGGATCGGGCTGCCGGCGCGGCAACCGACCCTCTATGGGACAGTGAAGCGACCGGCGTGTTTCCACCTGGGGACATGATTTGGGTTGTTCGCCGCCACGCCGGAGAAAGGAGTGTTGCCCGATGCACGATGCCAACAGCTTCGCAGATGCTCCCGAATGCTACGCGGCTGCACGACCGCATTATCCCGAAGCCCTATTCGAATGGATTGCAGCCAACTGCCCTAGCCGCGGCGCGGCCTGGGATTGCGCAACCGGGAGTGGCCAGGCGGCGATCGGCCTCGCTCCGTTTTTCGAAACGGTTTTTGCCACCGACATCAGCTGCGAGCAGGTCGAGCAGGGCTTTGGCCGCCCCAACATCATCTATTCGACTCAACCGGCTGAAGAGACCAACTTTTCCCCCGGAATGTTCGACCTCGTCACGGTTGCGCAGGCTTTGCACTGGTTTGATTTCTCCCGCTTCTGGGCCGAAGTCGCCCGCGTTGCCAAGCCAGGTGCGCTGTTCTGCGCCTGGGGCTATTCCTGGTTCGGATCGGGTTCCGCGGTAGACGCGGAGCTCGTCCAGCCATTCGTCGAACTGGTTGCGCCTTACTGGGCTGCGAACAACCGGATCCTGTGGAACGGTTATCGGGACGGGGACATCGCCTTCCCGTTCCAGCGGGTAAGCGCGCCGGAATTTTCGATCGAGGCGGATTGGACGATGCCGCAATTCGCCGGCTATCTGAAAACCTGGTCTGCCTACAAACGCGCCCGAAAAGATGCGCGCGCAGCGCTTCAGCTGGACACGCTCCTTGACCGGGCGCTCAGCCGGCTTCCGAGCGACACCCCGTTCCGCTTTTCAACGCGCCTCGCGCTTGTCGCAGGGCACGTGCCGAAAAGATAAAAGGATGGCGCCCGCGCCGAGCGCTCGCCCTTCATCGCTACATCGAGAGCAGCTTCAGGGGATTCTCGATGACCTTCTTCAAGTCCTGGAGGAAATTGGCCGCGTCCCACCCGTCGACGACCCGGTGATCGCAGGACAAGGAAAGGTTCATCCGCTTGCCGATCGCGAGGTCGCCATCGACCACGACCGGTTTTTCCTCGACTTTGTTGACGGCAATGATTGCGACCTCAGGCCGGTTGATCACCGGGGTCGAGGTGATGCCGCCCATCGGGCCGAGGCTGGAGATGGTGATGGTGGAGCCGGAAAGCTCGTCGCGCGCAGCCTTGCCGGTGCGGGCGGCCTCCGCGAGGCGAACGATCTGGCGGGCGATGTCCCAGATGCTCAACGTTTCCGCATTGCGGATGACGGGCACCATGAGGCCGTTGGGCGTCTGGGTGGCCATGCCCATGTGGACTGCGCCCGAACGGGTGATGACCTGCGCATCATCGTCGTAGCGGGAATTAATCTGCGGGTAATCGGGAAGCACCCGGCACATTGCCGTGACCAGGAAGGGCAGCATGGTGAGCTTCGGATTCCCGCCTCGATCCGCGTTCATCATTGCGCGCGTTTGCTCGAGGGCCGTGACGTCAAATTCCTCGACCAGCGTGAAATGCGGGATCCGGCGCTTCGCCTCCTGCATGTTCTCCGCGATCTTGCGGCGCAGGCCGACCACCTTAACGATTTCGTCCTGTCGCTGCGCCGCCCCGCTGCGGGCGACCACACCGCCATTGTAGAGAAGGTAGGCATCAAGGTCGGCGTGTCGGATGCGATCGCCGCTGGTCTTCACTTGGCCGAGGTCGATGCCGAGGTCTCGCGCCCGTTGCCGCACAGCGGGGGATGCAAGAACGTGGACATCACTTTTCCCTCCCCCGGTCGCCCCGCCTTCAAGGCCGCCTGCGGGGGCGCTCTGGGCAGGCTGAGTCGAGCCTTCCCGAGCGACGTCGGGCGACGAAGCCGGTGACGGTGTCGGCTCCGCTCGATCGGGCGCCCCAATTTCAGCGGTGCTCGGCACCGACTCCGCCAGCTCCTGGGTGGGAGCGACCAGCCCGTCGGTGAAGGCGACACTGTCGGTGCGAGCGCCTCCCTTGGCAGTTTCTTGGCCGTCCTGGTCGGGCGCCGGCGGCGCCGTGTCCCCCCCTAACGCATCAGCATCGGTTTCAAAGACGACGAGAACGGAGCCGATCGGGATCTGGTCGCCGACTTCGCCCGCTACCTCGATCACGCGCCCCGCCACCGGCGATTCCATCTCAACGGTCGCCTTGTCGGTCATCATGTCGGCGAGCTGCTGATCTTCCTTAACGACGTCGCCGATCTTGACGTGCCAGGCGACGATCTCGGCCTCGGCGATCCCTTCGCCGATGTCGGGCAGCTTGAATTCGTAGCGCGCCATGGCCGATCAGTCCTCCAATGCTTTTTTGATCGCGGTGCCGAGCCGGATGGGGCCCGGGAAATAGGCCCATTCGAGCGAATGCGGATAAGGCGTGTCAAACCCCGTGGCGCGGCCGACGGGCGCCTCCAAGTGGTAGAAACAGCGCTCCTGGATGAGCGCGGACAGCTCGGCGCCGAAACCGCCGGTGCGGGTGGCTTCGTGCACGACGACGCAGCGGCCGGTCTTCTTGACGGAAGCTTCGATCGTCTCGATGTCGACGGGCAGAATGGTGCGAAGGTCGATCACCTCGGCGTCGATCCCCTCGGCCTGGATCGTCGCCAGCGCGACGTGCACCATCGTACCGTATGCAATGACGGTGATCTCCTCGCCTTCGCGAACCACGGCAGCCTTGCCGAGCGGGACGGTATAATGCCCGTCCGGAACCTCCGCCTTGGGGTGCTTCGCCCAGGGGGTGACCGGGCGATCGAAGAAGCCGTCGAACGGGCCGTTGTAGATGCGCTTCGGCTCGAAAAAGAGCACGGGATCATTGTCCTCGATCGCGGCGATCAGAAGGCCCTTGGCGTCATGCGGGTTGGACGGAATGACCGTCTTCAGACCGGCTACGTGGGCGAACAGCGCCTCGGGCGACTGGCTGTGCGTCTGACCTCCGAAAATGCCGCCGCCATAAGGCGAGCGGATGGTGAGCGGAAGATACCATTCACCCGCCGTGCGGTACCGCATCCGAGCGGCTTCGGAGACGAGCTGGTCGAAGCCGGGATAGATGTAATCGGCGAACTGGATTTCGGCCACCGGGCGAAGCCCATAGGCGGCCATGCCGATCGCGGTCGCGACGATGCCGTTCTCGGAAATCGGGGTGTCGAACACGCGCGACTTCCCGAATTTCCTCTGAAGCCCCTCGGTGGCTCGAAACACGCCGCCGAAATAGCCGACATCTTCGCCGAGCGCGACGACGTTTCCGTCGCGCTCCATCATCACATTGTGCGCGCTGTTGATCGCCTGGATCATGTTCATGACGGTCATTTGCGCTTGGCCTCCAGCTCGGCGACCATTTGGGCCTGCTGCTCGCGCAGGTGCCAGGGCATTTCCTCGAAAACGTCCTCGAACATGGTCCGCACGTCCTGCGGGAACTCGATGCTCGAAGTCACCAGCGTGCCGAGCTTCTCGGCCTCGCGCTGCGCCGCCCGAACTTCCGCTTCGAGCTCCTCGGCAAGCTGCTGATGCCGCTCCTCATCCCACTCGCCGAGAACCATGAGATGCTGCTTCAAGCGCGCGATCGGATCACCAAGGGGCCAGTTGCTACCCGCCGATTTGGGCCGATACGCCGAAGGGTCATCACTCGTCGAATGGCCTTCGACGCGGTAGGTGAAGAGCTCGATCAGTGTCGGCCCGAGATTCGCGCGAGCCCGGTCGGCCGCCCAGCGGGTGGCTGCGTAAACGGCGAGGGCATCGTTGCCGTCCACGCGAAGCCCGGCGATCCCATAGCCGATCGCGCGCGCCGCAAAGGTGGTGAGCTCACCGCCCGCTATCCCCGAGAAGGTCGATATCGCCCACTGGTTGTTGACGATGTTGAGTATCACAGGTGCACGGTAGACCCCGGCGAAGGTGACGGCGGCATGGAAATCGCCCTCCGCCGTGGATCCGTCCCCGACATAGGCTGCTGCGATGCGGCTGTCGCCCTTGATCGCGCTGGCCATCGCCCAGCCGACCGCCTGCGGAAATTGGGTCGCAAGGTTGCCGGAAATGGAGAAAAAGCCGTGCGCCTTGTCAGAGTACATGACCGGCAGCTGGCGGCCTTTCAACTTGTCTCCCCGGTTCGAATAGACCTGGCACATCATCTCGGCGAGCGGGTAGCCGCGCGCGACCAGGAGGCCTTGCTGGCGGTAGGTCGGGAAGGTCATGTCCTCGCGCTCGAGCGCGTGCCCGGCGGCGACCGCAATCGCCTCCTCGCCCGTCGACTTCATGTAGAAGCTGGTTTTTCCCTGGCGCTGTGCCCGATACATGCGGTCGTCATAGACGCGGACCAGCATCATATCGCGCAGCATGCGCCGAAGCGTATCCGGGTGGAGGCGCGGATCCCAAGGTCCGACCGCCTCCCCGCCCTCGTCCAGGACTCGAACCAGCGTGTAGGCGAGATCCTTCATCTCTCCCGGCTGGGCGGCGACGTCCGGCCGCGGAACGGTTCCAGCGGCGGGGACGGCGATGTGACTGAAATCCGGTTCGTCCCCCGGCCGCGCATGAGGCTCGGGAACATAGAGTTCGAGCGCCGGCCTGTTGCGGCGCCCAGGATCGATGGTCATCCTCTACCCATTCCTTTTCGGCGCGAGCTTTCCGCCCATTCAACCGCCGATGTTCTTGCGAAAGGACATGCCAGAAGATGGCAGGCCCGTCGATGCCGGGCCTGTAGTCGATTCTTTTCAGCGATGCACGCTTTGCCGAACGTAAGCGGCTCGTGCCGTTGCTTGAGACCGGAAGGCCCGGTTTGGCAGGCTGAAGAGCGGTCGCGCCACGGCTTTCGCAGGAGAGGTGTTCAGGTCAACCCCGTCAAAGGTCGACGCAGGAGGCGATCGCCTCCAGCTTCCGGACGCGTTCCTTGAGGTCGGCCATGTCGATCATGTCCATAGCCGGCGATCTCGGGTCCTGACGCCCCCGCGAAAGCTCCAGACGCTTCAGCTCGAGCCACCCCTGCCACCCCTTGAGACCCGCAAAGGCAGTGATCGTCAGCCCGATCAGTCCGGAGCTCGCGAGGGTCAGAATGGTAAATGGTTCGCCCACTTCGTCCTCCCAGTGTTGCAGCGGCCGCCTTCAGCGCAGCTCTTCGATCTCCCGCGCGAGGCGGCTGTTGGGGCTGGTCACGTAGCTTTCGACCTCTGCCATGCGGCGATCGATGTCGCGCATGCTCTCGCGAACGTCGCGGGAGGAGCCCCGAAACATGCTCATGTCCTCGGCTTCACCAAAGCCGATCGGCTTCGGCTTTGCGATCAGCACGGCGGCGGCATAAGCGATCAGCGTCCATGGAAAGGCGCCGAGCAGGGTGAAGACCACTGCCGCCACACGCCCAGAGTGGCGTCGATGTTGAAATAGTCGGCGATGCCGGCACAGACCCCCATGATCTTACCGTTGCGCCTGTCGAGGTGAAATTTCCTGCGAGCGTTCATTTGCTGGTCCTCCACATGAAGTCGGGTGTTATTCCGCGGCCTGCTGACGGGCCGCTTTCAGGGTTGCGAGCTCGGCATCCACCGCTTCCTCGTTTCGGAGTTCGGCTATCTCGTCCTCGAGCGTCTTGGGCTGGGCGCCCAGCGAGAGCGCTTCGGCGCGGCCTTCGGCAAAGTCGGCGCGCCGCTCGAGCAGTTCGAAACGCGAAAAGGCTTCGGTGACTTTCGAGCCCGCATACATTTCGCGCATCCGGGCGCGGTTATGAGCAGTCTCGATGCGGCTTTGGATCGCGTTCTGGCGTGTGCGTGCTTCGCGCAGCCGCGTCTGGAGCTTGGAGATGTCCTCTTCGGATGCGCGCAGCGCATCATCGAGCACCTGGACCTCGGCTTGAGTTGATCGGCCATGTCGCCGGCTTTGCGCTTCTCGACAAGCGCCGCCTTGGCAAGATCCTCGCGGCCCTTCGAAAGCGCGAGCTCCGCCTTCTCGGTCCAGCCCTCCTGGATCTTCTCGAGCTTGGCGATCTGCCGCCGCATCTCCTTCTGGTCGGCAATCGTGCGAGCGGCGGACGCGCGCACCTCAACCAGCGTCTCTTCCATCTCCATGATGATCATCCGGATCATCTTGGCCGGATCTTCCGCCTTATCGAGCAGATCCGTGAAGTTGGCGGCGACAATGTCCCGTGTCCGCGAAAAAATACCCATACAAAACTCCGTGGTTGGATCGTGCGTCGAAGAGGTTGCGGACGGCCCGCTGCAATTCAGGCCGCTTTGTGCCGGACCGAAGCCACTCCGTCTTGCGCCAGCTCCATGGCACCGCCGGTTTCAGCCACCCGGGCGGGAGCAACGGCGGCGCCCACAAAAGCAGTGGTGAAAAGAAGCGCCGCGACGGCGGCGGCGGCGCTACGCTGAAGATCGATATTGAACATGTGTCGCTCCCTTGCACCTTTGCTGCGCGCCCCGCCGGTCACCCGCCGGGGGCATGCCGATCAGGTTTTCAAGAGCCGTGCCAAATGACGGAATTGGCGGAAAACTGCTGGAAAATGGGCTTCGCGATCGGAAACGGTGGCCGGCGAGGCGCCATTAGGTGGTAAAAGCCGCCAATGGTTGGCATTTCGACGAAGATTGGCGTGGCACCTGTGCGACCTGATCAGGCCGGCGTTCCGGTCAGCCGCCGGATGATCGCTTGTGCCGACGAACGCCATTCGGGCATCGCAAAGGCCATGTCTCTGGCGAATTTCGAGGAGTCTAGAACCGAATTTTTCGGCCTTGGTGCTTTTGTCGGCCAATCCTCGGTTCGGATCGGGCGAACTTCCGCTGCGGGCAGCCCAAGGCGCTGCAACTCCGAGCAGATCAGCCGGGTGAACTCGAACCAAGTCGCGGCGCCGGTGCCCCCAAGATGGTAGATCTCGCCGAGCCCGGTCCGCTCGCCCGCGCCCCAGCGGGAAAGGAGAGCGACCAAGCCGTCAGCCAGATCGAGCGCCGAAGAAGGGTTGCCGAGTTGGTCGGAGACGACCGTGAGGACGTCCCGACTTTGTGCAAGGGTCATCATGGTCTTGAGGAAATTGCGGCCGAATGGGCTGTACACCCAGGCAGTGCGGACGATCACATGATCGGGATTGTGCCAGCTGACCTGCCGCTCGCCTTCGAGCTTGGAGCGCCCATAGACGCCGAGCGGGTTGGTGGCAGCTTGCTCCTCATAAGCGCCATCGGCAGTGCCGTCGAAGACATAGTCCGTGGAAATCTGGATGATCGGTGCGCCGCTGGCCCGGGCAGCGGCGGCAAGCTCCCCGGCCGCCTCGGCGTTCACCCGGAATGCGCGCTCCGGCTGGTCCTCGGCCTGATCCACGGCGGTATAAGCGGCAGCGTTCAGCACGGCATCGGGCCTGAGCTTCCGAACGGCCTCGGCCGCACTTCCAGCGACTTCGAGATCGAGCTCTGGCCGGCCCAAAGCTATGATCTCGATGTCGGTTTTGACCTTCGCTCGTTCGATGAGGCTGCGGACGAGCTGCCCCTCTTTCCCCGTTACAAGGACCCTCACCGTTGGGCTCCCACTATGTGCTCCGCCATGCGGCTCCAATCGGCTGAAGGACCCTCTCTATGCAAGTTCTGCCATTCGCTTGTGCTGAGAAAATCGCGCCCGGTCGCGGACGTGAAGACAAAAAAATTCGCGGACCTACAAGCCTGTGCCGCGTGAGGCGCGCACATAGGCGTGGGGGAGCGATTGAATGGCAGACACCGGCAAGAATCACATTCTGACCCTCTCTTGCGAAGACCGGGTTGGCATCGTCGCGGCAGTCAGCGGTCACCTCGCCAGCATCGATGGCTTCATCCTAGACAGCCAACAATATGCTGATCTGGATGCCGGGCGGTTCTTCATGCGGGTCGAATTCAAGGGCGATGGAGCTCGTTTCCCGGAGCAGCTTCAAGACCTCCAAATGGGCTTTGCTCCCACGGCCGAGCGGTTCGGGCTGGAGTGGGAGCTGGTTTCATCGGGTGATCGGCCGAGGCTGCTCATAGCCGTTTCGAAAGCAAGTCATTGCCTCAACGATCTCCTGCACCGCTGGCACACCGGCAACCTTTCGGTCGACGTTGTGGGCGTCGTCTCGAACCATCCCGACTTGCGGGAGCTCACGGAGTGGCATTCCATTCCCTACCACTATTTCCCGGTTACGCCGGATAACAAGCAAGAGCAGGAAGCCGAATTGCTGGCGCTGTTTGAGCGCTGCCAAGCAGATTATCTGGTCCTCGCGCGATACATGCAGGTCCTGACTGCAAGCGCCGTGGACAAGCTGGCGGGCCGCTGCATCAATATTCACCACAGCTTCTTGCCGAGCTTCAAGGGAGCCCGCCCGTATCGCCGTGCTCACGAGCGGGGCGTGAAGCTGATCGGCGCCACGGCTCACTTCGTCACCAGCGACCTCGATGAAGGGCCGATCATCGAGCAAGCTGTCGAGCGGGTAGATCACCGGGCGACCGAGGCTGACTTGATCATGATCGGACGAGACATCGAGGCGCAAGTGCTCGCGCGCGCAGTGCGGTGGACGGCCGAACGACGTGTTTTCCTGAACGGTGCGCGCACCGTCGTGTTTCGCTGAGGCCAGAAGTACGGCGGCAAGAATCCGCGCGGCACCGCTATGGGCACACCGACCTCAGGAAGCTCCGAGATAGGCGGCGAGCCGGAGGATGTCCGCGAAGATGCCGCCGGCCGTGACCTCCGGCCCGGCGCCCGGCCCCTGCACGATCAAAGGATTGGGCCGATAGCGGCTCGTCTGGAATTGCACCAGATTGTCGGTCAGGTGAAGGTGCGCCAGCGGATGCGAAGCGGGAACGGATTGCAGCCGGACGGTGGCGCGCCCATCGCGCTCAATCGATCCGACAAAGCGCAAGCGCTCGTCCCTCCCCCTCGCCTCCTCCAGAAGATCGGTGATCGCCCGGTCGTGCTCGCGGAGCGATTGGAGGAACTGGTCGACGGGGCCATGTTCCAGCCCCGGAGGAATGAGCCCCTGCAGTTCAACATCTTCGAGCTCGGTTTTGAGGCCCATCTCGCGGGCGAGGATGACGACCTTGCGGGCGACATCCATCCCGGAAAGATCGTCCCTTGGGTCGGGCTCGGTGAACCCCTTCTGCCGCGATTCGGCCACGACCTCCGAGAAGGGCCGGGTTCCGTCGAACGAGTTGAAAAGATAGGAAAGCGTGCCTGACAGCACGCCTTCGATCCGCTCCACTTCGTCACCCGTTTGGGTCAGATCGCGGAGCGTCTGGATGATCGGCAAGCCGGCGCCGACTGTGGTTTCGTAGAGGTAATGGGCACGGCCTCGCCGGGTGGCATGACGGAGCTGCTCGTAATAGCCATAGTCAGCCGAGCCGGCTTTCTTGTTGGGGGTGACCACGTGGATCCCGCGGCTCAACCAATCAACGTAACGCCGCGCGAGCTGTTCGTTGGACGTGCAGTCGACAATGACCGTGTGCGGCAAGGTGTCCGTTTGCACATGGCCCAGAAACGCTTCGAGATCGAAGCGCGCGGCACTGTCGAGCTCCTGGCGCCAACGTCCAAGATCCATCCGGCGGTCGGCGAGATGCATCGTCCGCGAGTTGGCAATCGCCCTCACGCGCAGATCGATGCCGAGCTCCTGGCGGATCGCGGCCACGCGCGTCTCGAGCTGGTCGAGGAGAACGCTTCCAACCGTTCCGATACCAAGCACGCCGATCGAGATGCTTTGCGCCGAGAGGTAGAGCCCCGAATGGGCGGCGCGAAGCGCACGCACACTTTCCGGGCGCTCCACGACCACCGAGATGTTCCGTTCCGAAGACCCTTGCGCGATCGCACGGATGTTGACGCCGGCTTTGCCGAGCGCGCCAAAGAAGCGCGCTGCCACGCCCGGATGACCAGCCATCCCGTCGCCGACAAGCGCCAGAAGGGTGCAATCGGGATCGACCTCGATCGTCTGGATCTGCCCTTGATGGCGCTCGGCGTAAAAGGCGCGTTCCAGAACCTCTTTCACGCGCTCGGCATCCGCTTCCGGAACCACGATGCAGATCGAATGCTGCGAGCTGCCCTGCGACACCATCAGCGGCGAAATTGCGAATTCGCGAAGCGTGGCGAACAGCCGATCGGTCATTCCCGGAACCGCGACGAGTCCGGTGCCCTCGATGTTGACGAGCGCGACCGACTCGACCGTCGAAAGACCCTTCACCATTTGCGCCGACCCGGACACATGGATCCGAGTCCCCTGCCCGTCAGGACTGAAGGTGTTGCGTATCCACACCGGGATCGATCGTTCCACCGCCGGCCCCATTGTGGCGGGATGAATGATCTTGGCGCCGAAATAGGCAAGTTCGCTCGCTTCATGGTAGGAGATGGCGTCGAGCAAAACCGCGTCCGGAACGAAGCGCGGATCGGCGCTCATCACGCCATCGACGTCGCTCCAGATGTGCACTTCCTTCGCCTCGAGAAGCGCGGCGAAAATCGAGGCCGAATAGTCGCTTCCGTTGCGGCCAAGCGTCGCTGGAACGCCTTCGCTGGTCGCTGCGACATAGCCGGTGATAACAAGGACATCCGGCCGGGACGGATGTGACGCTTCCCAGCCGGCGAGCCGTTCCCGGCACGCTTGCCAGTCGACTTCGGGGACCGCCCTTCCGGGCTGCACGACGAGGATGTCGCGTGCATTCACCCAATCGGATCGGGCGCCTCTGGCGCTGAGCAAGGCTGCAAGCAGCTGGGCTGACCAGATTTCGCCATAGCCCATCACCATGTCGAAGGTGCCCCGGCTCGCGTCGCGCAAGATCCAGGCTGCACGGAGCACGTCGTTCAAGTCCTCGAAGTCGCGCTCGAACGTCTCGATCAGAAGCGCGGCGCCGTCGGAGGCGAGAAGTTCCTGCGCTGTGGCCACATGTTTGGTCTGAAGCGAGGCGAGCGTTTCCCGGTAGGACGGGTTGCGTCCGGCGGCTGCCCCCACCGCTGCGGCAAGCGCGTCGGTTACACCTCCCATGGCGGAAACGACGACCGCGATCGGACCA
>JALYNE010000041.1 GCA_030773375.1 Pseudomonadota bacterium | reverse complement strand
CTCATATGGTTCGACGCTCACCCAGACTTCGACACTCCGAACGAGCACCGAAGCGGCTATTTCGACTCGATGGGCGTCGCCACGCTCACGGGCCGGTGCTGGCACGCGCTCGCCCAGTCCATCCCCGGATTCCGGCCGGTGCCGGTCGAGCAAATCCTCTATTGCGGGATCCGCGATTTCGAACCCGGTCAGCTCGAAAGGGTTGAGGCGGCGGGTATCCATTCGGTGCTTGGTTCAGGAACGGAAGAAGTCGACTTCCCCGATGAGCTTGCCAGTGCGCTCCGATATTTTCCCTGCCGACGCGCGATGATCCACCTCGATGCCGATTGCCTCGATCCGAGCGTCGGAACGGCGAATGAATATGCGGCCCCCGGGGGGCTGACGGCCGCGCAGCTTGCCCACTGCCTCGACCGCGTGTGTGAAGAGCTCGTCCCACTCTCGCTGACGATCGCCTCCTTCCATCCGGGCTTGCAAGGATCCGAGCGGATCAGTGCCTCGCTCATATCGGCTGCGGTAAATGCCGCAGCTGCGGCTGCCGCGCGTTCGGGCTGTTAGCAGAGCACAGTCATTGACCTAAAAGGGGGGCTTCTGCGGAAATTTCGGTGAGGAGCTCGTCTCCTCAGGCGACTGTCTCGAGTTGAGTGAAGCGCACCGCGATGACGTCTGTCGTCTCGACGGTGCCGAACGGGGTTTTCCGCACAACGCTCAAGTGCTGAACGTCCTTGCCGCCGAGTGGAATCACCATGCGGCCGCCGGGACGAAGCTGGTCGATCAGCGGCTGGGGCGGCTCCTTCGCAGCGGCGGTCACAAGGATCCGATCAAACGGGGCGTGATCAGGCCAGCCTCGCGAGCCGTCGCCGACCCGAACCGAAACACCCGAATAGCCCATCGTCATCAGGCGGAGACTTGCCTCACTGGCAAATTCCTCGACGATCTCCACACTCCACACGCGAGCTCCGAGTTCCGCGAGGATTGCCGCCTGATAGCCAAAGCCGGTGCCAACCTCGAGCACCTTCTGCTCCGGCTGGGGGTCGAGCAACTCGAGCATCAGGCCGCCGATGAACGGCTGCGAGACGGTCTTGTCGAAACCGATCGGCAGCGGGGTATCGTGATAAGCGACGCTTGCGAGCTGTGCAGGAACGAAGAGATGGCGGGGCACTTCGAGCATCGCCGATCGGAGCGGCTCGCTCAGGCGGTCCTTGCCCAATTCATCGCTGGCGAGGTCGAAGTGGATGTCGATCACTTCAACCATGTGACGACGCAGGATTGCCAGATGCTGCTCATTCATCGGCTTCATCGGGTCGTCCTTTGCCCGTCAGACGTCGAGGAGAGCATAGGGGCGACCCTCGACTTCCTGCACCACGAACTGGGCGCAATTGTACACCGGAACGCCGCGCGGGGTCTCGCCGCGAAAGGCCCCGCGATGGGCATGACCGTGGACGACCGCCTTCACATTTTCGAAGCGGTCAACCGTCTCGGCGAGACGCGACGAGCCTAAAAAGGGAAAGATCTCCAGCGGTTCACCTTCAACCGTTGCGGCAACCGGCGCATAGTGCAGCACCGCCATGGTGCGTTCCGTTCGAAGCGAGCGGAGCTGATGCTCGAGCTTGCGGGCTTCGGTCAGCGACTCGTCGACGAACGTCTTGATCGCCTGCTCTCCGAAAGCCTCGAGCTCGCGCCGCCCGAAGCCGCCGATGAACCCCTTCACCCCGGCGAAGCCGACCCCGTCGACCACAGTCGCTTCTTGGTCCAGCATGGTGACGCCTGCTTGACGCAGGATCTCCACCACCTTCTCCGGTTGGCCCGCTTCATAATCGTGATTGCCGAGCACGCCCACCGCGGGAATGCTGCAGGCGCGAAGGTCCTCTGCCAGCATTTCGGCCTCACCAGTCGTGCCGAAATTCGTGAGGTCGCCGCACAACACAAGCACCTGCGCTTGGTCGGATATCTCGGCGAACAGGTCCCGGTAGCGACGCTCGCTTGTCTCGCTGACATGAAGGTCGCCGATTGCGGCCACCCTCAAGGTTCCATGTGGAGTCTCAGTGCGCAGGTCGCTCATGCTTCTCGTCAATTCCTTTACCTACGACATCGGCGAATCCCCATTCGCTTACGTCGACCACGAAGTCGGTGGGGCTGAGAAGGCGGCCGCGGCAAATCTTGACGCCGGAAGCCGGCATGTCGGCTTGCGCCTTTACCCGTTCGATCAGCTCGTCGAAGAGCCACCGGGGAACGAGATCTCGCTCCGTGGGATAGATGAAGCGGAAATTGAGGATGTTGATGAGGAGCACCTCCCAATAGAGCTCCATCGACGAGACCAGCCACTGCCAATCGATCTCTTGGTGCCTTTTGAGAAGCGTGTGCGCGACATCCGCGCCGTCATATCGATAGCGCGTCTGAAGGAAGAGCTTGGAAAGGATGAATTGCGTCGGCGGCGTGATTCGAACGGTCGTCCCATAGACTTCCGCCTCGTAAACCTCGCGGAACCAATGGTCCGTGATCGGAATGCTTGCGGAGGAAATGTTGAAAATGACGTCGAAGAAGTTGCCGCCCCGCCAGACCTTTCCGATCCACCGTTCATCCTCGACCTCTATCTCATAGCCCTTGGACTTGAAGAAGGAGAGGATCTTGGGCGCGTCGCTCGGCTTGCAGAAGACGTCGAGATCCTTGGTCGGCCGCACGATGCCGGTGAAGCAGGAGAGCGCGTAGGTTCCCGACAGCAGGAAGGGGATGCCGCTTTCGTGGAGAAGACGAAGGCTCTCGGCATAGAAATCGATCGCTTCGGGCGGAGGCTCGAAGGCGGAGGCGTCGAGGATCTGGAGGTCGCTCATAGACGAAGGGAGAACGGCGCTTGTGGTTAAGCGTTCCGATCCTCCGAACCAGGTGAGGCGGAACTGGAGGGGTTTTTGGCTCGATCTGAGGGAAGATGAACCAGCAAGCGGATCGGCGGGCCGTCAAGTGCCGTGCCGGCAGTGTCGATCCGCTGCCGACTGCTCCGGCCTCTGCCCGCGCGAGCAGAGGTGCGGGGCCTCAGCTTTTCCAGCAGGATCGCCGCCACAGCCAGGCTCGGGGCGGTGGAGAGGAGTGGGGGAGTCTGCTCCCACGCGTTCGCAAGCGACCGCTCGTGCCTGCCGCTCTTCCAAACCACTCGATATCCGGGCGGCACGCGCTCCCAGCTCCCATCGGCGGCAATGAGATCATGGCCGCAACGCACGCAACGGCTGAACTGGTAGCCGCGATTCCATACTCCGGGCGCTGAAGGACGGTGGATGTGGAGCGCGCAAAGAATGTTCATTTCGGTCCTTCGCCCGGCGAGGATTGATCGAGCCGGAAAGACGCGATCTCGCGCAAATCCTCGTCGCCCATTTCGAGCGCAAGATGGGGGTTCCAGATCTCGAACGTGGCGCCTGCGCCGATGAACAGCGCGTGGCGATCGATGCGAGCCCGGCGGCGGATGATTGGCGGAAGCGCCATTCGGCCGGAGGAACTGTAACCGGCTTCTTCTTGCGCCCCGAACATCCGGTGCGCCCGCCTATGATGCCCCTCCGGCCCTGCGCCTGCAGCTTCTTCCCGCAGACGCTTCCGCTCAAGCTCCTGGATCAGCATAGGTCCATATGCGCAGCCATAGCCACTGAGGCAGGGGTAGATTTCGTGAGGCCCGATCAGAACCCTTTGTGAATCGCAGCACCGATCCACCCGATGGCGAACAAAACCCGGCAAGAACAGCCGGCCCTGTGTGTCTACGGCAACAAGTGCACTTCCACTGAACAGATAATCAGGTGCCATCCGCCTAGTTCCCCCGCAGTAGAACGCCTTCCGCCGGGCCGTTCCACTTCAGGTAAACTATCAGCAACCAGATCGCTTGCACGACGGGAATAATGCTTTCGTACTTCTACCTTTCGGCTGCTACGTGGTGGACTCGTGCCGGGTGCATTTCGGTGCCTGGGCGAGTCCGTAATTTTCCTAGGTTGTGAATCAATCGCTTACCCGAGATAGTCGGCTGTCGCGGCCCTGTGTTTGGTTCCGACGTGGTGGGAGCGTGCTTTATGTCGCACCAACGAACGGTGTATCTGATCGACGACGATCCGCAGGATCGTCATTCACTGGCATTCCAGCTTGGCAATTTGGGCATCGAAGCCTGGCCCTTCGCGAGCGGAACCGACTTCTTGTCGAGTCTCGCGCATCTGCGGCCCGAATGCATCATCCTCTCGATGGAGGTCCCGCACCAGGGTGGCCACCACCTGATGGGAGAACTCCTTCGGCGCAACGTGGAGTGGCCGGTAATCGCGCTCAGCCGGTCAGCCGAGGTTCGCGCCGCTGTTGAAGCGATGAAGCTTGGCGCGATCGACTTTCTTGCAAAGCCGGTCGACATCGAGGCGCTGCTGAGCGACCTGGGGCAGGCCTCGGTCATGCTCGACAATGCGCTTCGTGCGAGCGAGACTCGCCGCCTGGCGGAAGAACGTGTCGGGTGCCTGACCGCACGGGAGCTCGACATCTCGCTCGCCTTGATCTGCGGGCAGGCGAACAAGGTGGTTGCACATCAGCTCGGGATCAGCGTCCGCACCGTCGAGGCGCATCGAGCCAATATCATGATGAAGCTCGGCGTCAGAAGCCTGCCCGAGCTGGTGGTACTTGTCACGCAGGCCGGGCACAGTCTCGCCCAGCCGGCTCCTCGGCCGTCGCATTGCTCGTTGCCGCGGCGGCCGCTCCTGGGCGGCGGAACGGTTGCGCCGTTCCCCGCGGCGCGGGCTGTGTTCCGCCGCCCATCCTCCCGCGCGGCGCTATGACCGAACGGCTGGGGCCATTTCGGCCTCAGTTGATCGGCTCTGGCGCCGTGCGCGCCTTTGGCAACAGCAACGCGAGAGCCGGAGGCTCGACCCGTTCCTGGTTGTTGAACCAGGGCCGAGTCCAGCTTCGTTGGTGCCCCGTGATTTTCCGAGCTCCTGACTTCACCTGACTTGAAATCACTTCAAGTGGAGCGCGGCTCGCTGGGTCAGGAGTTGAGGTTGGAACTGCCCTGATTGAAACGCGGCAGATTCGCTTGTTCCTTCTTGTCGCTGTCGCGGACGCGGGTCACGCTGCCTTCGCCCACTTCCTGCTTCAGCTCGTCCCGGGTGCCGATGTCGTGGCCGATATTATGGCCTGAAAGCCCGCCATCGGCGGGCGCACCTTCCATGCTCTCGATGAGGTCGCTGTCATCGTTCTGGCGGGCTGTTTCGGCGCGGTCGGGGCCGCGGTCGTTGCGGTCGGTCATGAGGTCGTCTCCTTCCTGCTAACAATGAAGGAGGGGCCGGATGCGTTCCGCCGGTCAGCGTGCAGCGGCGCTCGGCTCGCCTTCTCCACGGGCGCTCGCAAGGCGCATGCACACTGCCAGCCAGAGCAGACCGAAAGCCCAGCCCCCGATGACGTCGCTCGGCCAGTGCACGCCGAGGGCAACCCGGCTCCACCCCGCCTGGAGCGCAAGCGCAAGACCGAGGCCCACCGATATGGTCCGGTTGCGCTGCTTCACGGGCACGAGCAGCGCAATGGCCATATAGGTGATCATCGCATTGGCGGAGTGGCCGCTGGGGAAGCTCATCGAGTAAACCGCTTCGAGATGCTCATCCAGGCCGGGCCGGTCGCGATTGACGATGATCTTCTGAAGCTCGACCAGCAGCCGACCGCCGAACACGATGAGAAGGAGGAGGCCAGCCCTGATCTTCCTGCGAGAATAGAGATAGATGGCGGCGGCGACGGTCAGCACCGACAGCAATATGGCGTCACCCAGCAGCGTAAGAAGCGCTGCCTGAGGGCGCAGAGCCGGATTGCCATCGGCGTAAAGCGATCGCCGCAGCTCCTCGTCCCACCCTGATCCCGCGCCGCCATGAAGCAATGAAAGCAGCCAAACGAGGCTTGCCAGGATCATCGCGGTCCAGAAGCGAGTGCGGGCATTTGCCATGAGGTGGGAGTCCGTTGGGATGGTGAGCCCTGCTGGATTCGAACCAGCGACCTACTGATTAAAAGATCGCTGGACGATTTAACACGACGTCACACTTAGTGCCATTAAGTGCCTGTTTTCGTGGGCTCCGGTTGCGGAATGTCACGTCGTGTGAAACGATGTGAAGACGGATTCCGCACAAGATCCGCACAAAAAAAGGACCAAGAAACATGTCGCAGATACGGCTCACCGATGAGGCGATCAAGCGCCTTCCTGCTCCCGAAAAAGGTACCGTTTTCTACGCAGATACGACTTTGCGCGGTTTTCAGATCGCCGTCGGTCGGAAGAAGCGGACCTTCTACGTTCTCCGCTGGTTTAATGGCCGCAACGTGCGCCAGAAGGTGGGCGAATGGTGCCCGCCGATGTTCACGGCAGGCCAAGCGCGCAAGGCCGCGGAAGCCCTCGTCGGCAATATGGTTCGTGGCGTCGATCCGCGCGTGCGCCGCGACGGCACGCTGTCCGATTGGCTCGATGACTACATAGAGACCTACTCCCACAAGTCGTACGACAGGCTCTCCGCCGATACGGCCACCGAGTACCGCGACGCGCTGAACCTCTACTGCGGGGAAAAAAAGAGGATCAAGCGGGGCAAGCACGTCAAGCTCGTTGGGTGCGGATGGCTGAAGCGGGACATCCGCAAAATCAGCGAAGAGGATGTCGCAGCGCTTCATCGCGACATGATCGACACCCCCTGCGCCGCGAACCATCTCGTTCGAGTCCTGCGCTCAATTCAGCGTCACGCGGGTATGACGCCACCGCCGAAGTTCGCTTGGTACAAGCAGCGCCGCCGCGAGAACGGCGTTAAACCCGAGGGGCGGGCCGACTTCGGCGCGATGATCCTCTCGATCGACAACAAGGTCCGCAAAGCCATTTGGCTCCTCGGCTGCTACACAGGCATCAGGCGCGAGAACCTGTGCTCTCTGAAATGGGAGCAGGTCGATCTGAAGGCGGCGACGCTTCACCTGGCTGCGCCTTTCAGCGCGCGATGCAGGGGGGATAATCAAGAAGGAGGAGGTGAGTGAGATGATCGAGACGGCTGGCGCAGTCGCTCGATCTAAGCCTCGGACCGAAATCGCGCTACGGTACGCCCGTCGCGGTGACACAAACGGACGCAGCGCGGCGGGCAGGCTTCGGGCCGTCTGTCCGCCGCGCCACACGCTGTCATGTCCGCTTTCGACCCATTCCGGACATGCGTGAAGGTGATTAGGTAGGTGCATGGATCACGAAGGTTACAGCGGTGGGGGCACCGTTGGCGGAAGATGGGGATGCGCCATTGCGGCATTGGTATGCGTGCCGCTCCTGTTCTTTCTGATCCTCGTCAATACCCTCGGGGACTGCGCTGAGGGGGAAGACTGTAAGCGGGGGCTTTTCCTGCCAGTCTTCGTGCCGGTGGCATTAACAGGCGCGGTGATCGGACTGAGCGTCCGCGCCGTGATAAACTGGATCGCGAAGCGCTACCGCAATGGCAGCTAACCACCCGTTTCAGACATTCCGCTGAAGGTCCGAGTTCGACCCGTTGCGGACATTAAGCGACGGGCGTAACTTTCTCCCGTGAAGCGGCACGGCTACACTGGCGGTGGCACGATTGGGGGTAAGTGGGGCTGCGCTATTTCTGCGCTAGTTGGCCTACCTCTACTCGGCCTCGCATCGATCGTAGCCTCGATGGGACATTGTGCGCCGGATGCCCATTGCATTCCCGACTGGCAATTATTCGGAGGTGCAATCGTCATCACTACTGTCGCAGGGTTTGTCTCGCGAGCGGGAATCAACGCCTTGGTCAAGCACTTGAAGAAGGTCCGCTAACCACCCATACGCGGCTCTCTGGGCGTGTTGAGGCCATTCTGAAGCGGGCGGAGGACGCGGGGGCGGACGACACAGCCCTGAAGGCTGTCGCGGAGCTTCGTCGCCAGATCGAGCTTGCCGCCCGCATCCTTGGCGATCTCGACGCGACGTCGAAAACGACAGTGATCATCGCTGAGCACCCCGAATGGCTTCGCGTCCGAGACATTCTGTTCACGGTCCTCGACCGTCACCCCGCCGCGAAGGCGGACTTCATAGCTACCGCAAAGGAGCTGGCTGTTGGACGCCCTTAGATGGCTCAGCGACCTTGCGACGGTGGCCGATCCGGGCGCGCTGATCACGCGCGTCACCGGCAACCCACCCGATCCTTGGCAGGAGGATTTTTTCGCCGCGGACGACGAGTTCCTGCTGCTGCTTGCCTCGCGCGGTGTCGGTAAATCGACGAGCGTCGGGGTTATGGCCTACGAACAGGCGGAGCTTCGACAGCGGCAGACAATCCTAGTCTTAGCGCCCGCCCTTCGTCAGGCAGGAGAAACGTACAATCGAGTACTCGATGTTCGGCGTGCGTTTGGAGCTGTCCACGTGGCCTTGCGCGAGACGATGTTGCTGATTGAGCTATCGAATGGCTCGCGGGTGATAGTAGCCCCAGCCACCGAAAAAACGATCCGGGGCTACCGTGCAGACCTGATCGTACTGGACGAGGCCGCCCGGATTGGTGACGAGGAGTTCGGGGCGATTGTCCCGATGCTGAAAGATGGCGGCAGGATCATCGCGTGCACCACCCCGGCAGGACGTCGAGGATGGTTTTATGACGCCTGTCGTGAGGGTCGTGGCCGCCTGATCCGCGCTCGCTCAACGGATTTGCCTCGCATGAGCCGCATCGTCGAGCGCGATCGACGCATCCAAAATCCCGCGCAATTTCGCACTGAACACCTCCTCGAATTCCAAGGCAGCGGCGACGCATTCTTCGACATTGATGCGGTTGACCGGATGTTCGCGCCGCACATTCAACCCCTGAGGCTCGTCGCATAATGCCCGCGCTACACCACACCATCCCGGAGCCATCCCGAACTTCGACTACTGGCCGAAGGCGGGTCGGCAGCGATATGTCGTTGGCATTGATCTCGGCACGCAGATCGACAACACCGCCGTCACCGTGATCCACGAGCAGATTCGGCCGCTCGACACATGGGGCAATGATCAGGTGCAGCTTCTGTCGCCGCCAGAGCGCGCAATCGTCGCCGCTTATCGGCTGCGGCTCGGCCTCGACTATTCGAAAATTGCCGACCACATTGTTTCACTGCGCCAGCACCCGGCGCTGCTCGGCGATGCGACAATCTCGATTGATGGGACGGGTTTGGGGAGGCCCCTCTTGTCCCTCCTCAGAGAACGCGGTTTCTCCGACTTCGTGAGCGTCGTCATCACCAGCGGCGATCAGGCGCGGGAAGTCTCTTTCGACGAATGGCGCGTCGCGAAGTCTTACCTTGTCGGCGGGCTCTCCGCCGCAATGAGCACTGGCAAGCTGCTCGCAGCCCAAGGCTTGCCCGACGGCGCAGAGCTTCGGAAGCAGCTTGAGGACTACCAGATTGAGATCACCTCAAGCGGCCACATGACGGCGAACGCCGCGTCGGGCAGCCACGATGACATGGTCATCGCGACTGCCTTAGCGTGGTTTGCGGCGGAGCATATCGGTGCACCGCATCAGCCAGTGCAGGACGTCAGCTGGTGATACATTACGGAGTCGGCGCGTAGCCGACGCGCCTTAGATGATCGGCGACGTAGCCATTCTTGGCACACGTCCCGTAAATAAGTTCGAGCAGCGGCGCGTGCCGACCGACCCATCGGGGATCGTTCGGAATGAACGCCTCCTTCACCGCCGTGATTGGCGTGTCTCGACGAGGTGCCGCGTCGGCATCGCCAATTTGGATCAAAAACAATTCGGCACCTGCATAGCCACCCATCTTATTCTTCGAGTTCCACAAGCCGCAGTAGAAGTTAGAGCCAATTCGGTAGGGCTCCATCTCAAATTGAGCTGACTGCGGGTCGATAAGCTTCTGGCCAATCTCCTTCTGAATGACGGCGGTCTCGGCCTTGGTTAACGGTCGCGTTGGTCCCGAAGCGGCATTCAGCATGGGAACGGCTAAGATCAGCGCGAGTATGCGTGAGCCATGTATCATAACGTGCACCCCCTCTTGTGACGCGAAGATGTTATCGGCGCATCACGGGGTCGTAAATACCGTGGCCTCGAAAACCGATACGCCTGAGCTAAAGGCATGGCGCGGGTGTCGGGTAAAGAGGATCCTCAGAACGTCCTACAGCAGTTAGGTTCCGCTATCCGAACTCTGCGGGCAGACGTCGGGCTTTCACAAGAAGCACTCGCCGACGCCGCCGGAATTGATCGCTCTCACATGGGCAAAATCGAACGAGGGGAGCGGAACGTAACCTTGCTGAACCTGCACCGGATTGCTCTTGCTCTCAGGACCAAGGTCTCGGCGCTCCTGTCGGCGGCCGGTCTTTGATAGCCGCAGTCGGACGGCCAGAGCTTAGCTCCTCGCGGGGCCATCCTCCGTCAGAAACCGAGGTAGCTCCACGTCATCGAGACGGAACTTGCCGTTGATGGAAGCGCGTCCGCAACGGAGCACCCCTCTCAGCTCTTTGATGAACTTCGTCAGCTCATCGTACTCGTAGCTGACGACGATGCAGCGGAATTTCACGCGCTCTTCTAACCCATCCCGCTCGACGATGCGCTTCCGCTCACGGAGGGTGATGTTCAGCAGTTTCCGAAGTTTCTTTGCGGCCTCCTCGCTCTCCACGTAGCAGTTCGGTCCCGCCGACCTCAACGCACGCTCCCTCACGGCGAAGGCTTCCGCGTAGGCTTCGCGCACGGACTCAAACTCTGTGATCAACTGGTTGCTCATCTGACCTCGTCATGGAACGGGAGGTGTGTAGGCCTCAGGCTGCGGTCAGGATCAATGGCAGGGCTGTCTAATGTTGATTGGTGCAAACGGGTGCCAAAAGAGATGCGACGAGCGGAGTTTGCCGACGCAATAGAGACTGCTGTCCAGCGAATCCGCGCTCGCTCAATTTTTTTGTGGCGCCGAGGAAGTCGTCGCGACCGCACAAATACTGCACAAAACGCAGTTCACCGACCTCTTCGGTGCCGTACTAAATTCTTGAAAAGATTGGTGAGCCCTGCTGGATTCGAACCAGCGACCTACTGATTAAAAGTCAGTTGCTCTACCGACTGAGCTAAGGGCCCGACCAAGCGGACCAACTAGGGTCGGCGGCGGCCCCGGTCAACCGGGCGCGGCGCTGCCAAGCGCCAGAGCAGCTGGCGGACGGTGCGGCCGCTCAGCGGATCCCGCCATTCGGGGACCATCTCGGCCAGCGGTTCGAGCACGAACCGGCGGGCGCGGAACTCAGGATGCGGGATCACAAGGCCGGGCGCTTCAAAGGGTCCTTCCGACCAAAGGATGATGTCGAGATCGAGCACGCGGGGGCCCCAGCGCCGGCCGGGGCGGCGACCAAAGCTGCGTTCGATTTCCTTGAGGTGCTGCAGCAGATCGAGAGGCCCGGTGCTGGTGGAAACGATAGCGGCAGCGTTCGCGAAGCTGCGGCCCGACGGTCCCAGCGCCGCGGTGGTCCGGATCCGCGACAGCTGCTCGGCGCCGATCGCATCCGCCGCGGCAAGCACGGTCGCGGTCGGCGAGCCGTAGCGGCTGCGCCGATTGGATCCGAGCGCGATCGCGTAGCTTGTCCTCGCCATGCATCGAGCCCTAGACGCTTGGCATGTTTGCCGCCACGTCTCCGACCCCCGAAACCGAAGCTCCGCGCAATTGTCCGCTCTGCCCACGCCTGGTCGAGTTTCGGCATGAGCTGCGGGCCGAATATGCCGACTGGTGGAACGCGCCGGTGCCGAATTTCGGCGATCCTGCTGCGTGGCTCGCCATTTGCGGGCTCGCCCCGGGCAAGCATGGCGCGAACCGCACCGGGCGTCCTTTCACAGGAGATCATGCCGGGGTGCTGCTCTACCAGACGCTCTTGAAGTTCGGCCTCGCCGAGGGTCGCTACGAGGAGCGGCCTAACGACAGCTTGCGGCTGAAGGGCGTTGCGATCGTCAATTCGGTCAAATGCGTGCCGCCGCAGAACAAGCCGCTGCCGCAGGAAATCGCCAACTGCACCCGCGCTTACTTCCAGCCTTCCCTGGCCGCGCTGCCCAACGCGCGGGTGCTGGTCGCCCTCGGTCAGATCGCGCACGTGTCCGCAGTCCGCGCGGCCGGCGGAAGGCAGGTTGAACACAAGTTCGGGCACCTTGCCGAGCATCTTTTGCCCGACGGGCGTATCCTGATCGATAGCTACCATTGCTCGCGCTACAATCAGAATACGGGCCGGCTCACCGCGCTGATGTTCGAGCAGGTGTTCGCGCGTGCCATCGAGCTGCGCCCGTGACGCTGGTTCTCCGCCCGACCGTGTTCAGTGAGGATGCGTTTCGAGCGATCGTTGAGGAGGCGGATGAGGAAGGCGCCCCGTTCATGCTTCGCCTGCGCGACGAGTGGCTGAGCGGTGCGGTTCGGTTCGGCCGCGAGGGCGAGATCCTGTTCGGCGGCTTCCTGGGGGAAGAGCTGGTCGCTGCCGGCGGAATAACCCACGACCCCTATGCCCCAGAGGCGGGGCTCGGGCGCGTCCGCCACATCTACGTGCTGAAGCGCTACCGGAACATGGGGATCGGGCGCATGCTCGTCGCTCGGATCCTCGATCATGGGCGCCGGCACTTCACCAGTCTGCGCCTCAATACGCAGAACCCGAATGCAGCAAAGCTCTACGAGTCGCTCGGCTTCGAGCCTATCAAAGGCCCGCACCAGACGCACCGGTTGCTGCTCTAGAGCAACTTGCGTGAAATCGGGATCAGTGCTCTTTTCCGTTCGCCCTGAGCCTGTCGAAGGGCTGTCCTTCTTCCCCTTCAAGGGGGAAAACAGGGCTTCGACAAGCTCAGCCCGAACGGGTCAGATTTAGCGCAGTCTGCTCTAAACATCCTGGCTGATGCGGCCGTAAAGCTCTGGCCGGCGGTCGCGGAAGAAGCCGAAGGCGGCGCGGTGGCGGCGCGCTTGTTGAAGATCGAGCGTAGCGCTGAGGACGCCCGTTTCCTCGGCTCCGAACTCTGCAAGCATGTCGCCGCGCTCGTCGCAGATGAAGCTGTGGCCGTAGAAGCGCTGGCCGTGCTCGGTCCCGATCCGGTTGGCGGCAACTACGGGCACGACGTTCGACACGGCATGGCCGATCATCGCGCGCCGCCACATTCGGCTGGTGTCGAGGTCCGGATCGTGCGGCTCGGTCCCGATCGCGGTCGGGAAGAGCAGGATCTCGGCGCCCATCAGCATCAAAGTGCGCGCGGTCTCAGGATACCATTGATCCCAGCAGACGCCGGCACCGATCGTGCCGTACGGCGAGCTCCAGACCTTGAACCCGCTATTGCCCGGTCGGAAATAGAACTTCTCGGAATAGCCGGGCCCATCGGGGATGTGGCTTTTCCGATAAACGCCCATCACCTCGCCTTTGTCGTCAACCATTGCGAGGCTGTTGTAATGATGGTGGCCCTCCGCTTCGAAGAAGCTGGTGGGTATGTAGACCTGGAGCTCAGCCGCGAGCTTGCGCATCGCGTCCACCACCGGATGGCGGTCGGCAGGAAGAGCCCGGCCGAAATGCTCCTCGTCCTGGGTCCGGCAGAAATAATGGCCTTCGAACAGCTCTGGCGGCAGGATCAGCTTCGCGCCGCCGGCCGCCGCCTCGCGCACGAGAGCGCTGACCGCAGCGATAT
>JALYNE010000040.1 GCA_030773375.1 Pseudomonadota bacterium | reverse complement strand
CTACGGCCGCCGCGCCGGTCTCCAGATTCCGGACGAAGTCGCCTGGACGTGGCTGAGCTTCAACCCGGCGAAGGCGCTCGGCATTTCCGATCGCACGGGGAGCCTGCGCCCCGGCAAGATGGCCGACCTCGTCCTGTGGAACGGCAATCCGCTCAGCGTCTACACGCGGCCGCAGATGGTCTGGATCGACGGCGCGCTCATGTATGACGTCAACGATCCGAACCGGCGCCCGGTCACCGATTTCGAGCTCGGCCAGCCGGGCGAAGGGGATGTGAAATGATCTCGTTCAGCCTCCCAGTTTTCCGTTCGTCCCGAGCGGCCTTGTTGGCCGTTGCGAGCCTCCTCTCCGCGCCTGCACTGGGCCAGACGGTGGCGATCACCGGCGGCACTGTGGCGCTCGGCGACGGCTCAGATCCGATCGAGGGCGGAACCGTGGTCATCCGCAATGGCCGCATCGTCGCGGCGGGCAGGGGCGTCGCGGTCCCGGCCGGAGCCCAAACGGTGGACGCGACCGGCAAGTGGGTGACGCCGGGCATCTTCGCGGGCTTCTCCCGCGTCGGCCTCGCCGAGGTGGATGCAGTGGCGAACGCGAACGACGTGCAGGCGGCCGACTCGCCCTTCAGCGCCGCGATCGACGTCGCGCCGGCGGTGAACCCGCGGGCGGCGGCGATCTCGATCAGCCGCGCGAACGGCGTCACCCGCGCCCTGGTCGCTCCGTCGACCGGCAAGAGCATCTTCGCCGGCCAGGGCGCGATCATCGATCTCGGCGCGGACATGCAGCCGATCACCCGCGCGCGGGCCTTCCAGTTCGTCGAATTCGGCGAAACCGGCGCGAACGAGGCGGGCGGGAGCCGCGCGGCGACCTTCGTTCTCTTCCGCAACGCCCTGCGCGAGGCACGCGACCTCGGACGCTCCTCACGCGGCATCTCGGGCGGCGGCGGCCAGCGGGAGCCCCGCGCCAACGATCAGCGCGACCTTCCGCTCGAGGAGGTCCCTGGCCCCGGCCCGAACCAGCAGCTCCTTGGCGGCGACGTCAATCGGGGGCAGGATGTACTTTTGACGCGCTTCGACGCCGTGGCGCTGGTGCCGGTGCTGACGGGCCAGCAGCCGCTCCTGGTCCATGTCGAGCGTGCAAGCGACATCCTGCAGGTGCTCGACCTCAGGCGCGAGTTCCCGAACCTGAGGCTCGTCCTCGTCGGCGCCACCGAGGGGTGGACGGTCGCGGACCAGATCCGCCAGGCGGGGGTGCCGGTGATCGCGAACGCCCTCGTCAATCTTCCCGCCTCGTTCGAGCAGCTCGCCGCCACCCAATCGAACTTCGGCCGGATGCGTGCGGCGGGCGTGAACATTGCGATGGGCACGATCAACGAGGACGAGACCCGGATGATCCAGGTGACCCGGCAGAATGCCGGAAACCTGGTCGCGCTCACCCGCGTGCCCGGAGCCACGGGGCTGAGCTGGGGCGAAGCGCTGGCCGCGATCACCTCCCGGCCCGCCGAGGTGATGGGGCTTGGCGGCGAGGTCGGCTCGCTGCGCCCAGGCCGCCGCGCCGACGTGGTGGTGTGGAGCGGCGATCCGCTCGATACCACGTCGACGGCGCAGCTCGTCATGATCGATGGGGTCCAGCAGCCGCTCGACACGCGCCAGACCAAGCTTCGCGACCGCTATCGGACCGTGACCGAGGGCAATTTGCCAAACGCTTACGATCCGCGCTGACGGCTAGAGTGCTTGTCAGTCAGGTGGAATCGCCTGACGGCTCGGAAAGCACGGCAAACAAAAGAAACAGGACTCGTCCCGGGTTCGATTCGGGAACGAGTCCAGACTGGAATCACCTCAGGTTGCACCACCACGTCATTGCGAGCGCAGCGAAGCAATCCAGGCTCCGGCGCTGAACTGGATTGCCGCGTCGCTTTGCTCCTCGCAATGACGATTCAACCTAACCTGGCGGGGCTCTAAAGTCCGAGCGTAGCAGCCTGATGAGCCTGGTAGGCCGGCTGCTCCTTTAGCTTCCGGGCTGCTGGGTTTCGTCTATCGCATCGAGAACCGCCTCGGGCGCAACGTTGCGCTTCAGCTCCTCGACCTCGCCGGCGGCCTCGTGGCGGATGCCGAGATGGTCAGTGATCGCCGCCACCATGGCGACGAGCTTCGTGACCTCATGCTCGGAGAGCAGACTGATCTGGAGGTCGAGCTCGGCGCGCTTCTCCGCGAGTGCAGCCATCTGGTTCTGCGTGATGAGGACGAAGGTGGAAAGGAAGATCGCCTCGACCGAAGCGACCATCGCCAGCACCACGAACGATTCGTCCCAGGGCGCCACCCCGGGTACCCAGCCGAGATTGGCGAGGATCCAGAAGCCGAAGAAGGCGAGGTGGAGGTAGACGAAGTTGAGGCTGCCGGTGAAGCGAGTGATCGCACTTGCGATCCGGTCCTGAACGGATGCGGCGGCTGCCTCGGCACGGCGGCGTTCCTGAAGAGCTTCGATGTTCCGGGTGAGCGCGCGGTTTAGGCTCCCCGGCTGCGGCGGCGCGACCGTCGGGCCCGAAAAGCCCGTTGCGCTGGAGCCGTTCGTCTCTGTAACGCCTATGATCCGTCCTCCACTATTGTGGCGACTAGAACATGCCGGCTGCAGGCCGGTTCCTCAGGGCGCCTCCGCCCCGAGCAGCCGATCCTCCTCGCTAAGGCTTTCCCCGCTGAAGCCGCTCCGATGCGCAGCGGTGGCTGCGACCGCCACGTCCATGGTGACGTTGCCGACGGTGCGGAACAGATCGGGGATGGTTTCAACGGCGATCAGCAGCGCGAGCGGCTCGATCGGCACGCCCATCGCGAGCGCAACCGGAGCGATGTTGAGGACGAAGCTCACCTGGCCGGGCAGGCTGACCGCGCTGAACGTCGTGATCGCGGCAACGATAACTCCCATCGCGATCTGGGCGGGGCTCAAGTCCATGCCGAACCAAGCAGCGATATAGAGAGCAACCGCGAGGTTCATGCCGGGCCCAGTCGCGCGGAACAGAGCCACGGCGAGGGGGAGGGTGACGCCGGAGGCCGCCACCGGCACGCCGAGGCGTTCGGCGGAGCGAAGCATTTGGGGGAGGGTGGCGAGCGAGGATTGGGTGCTGAAGCCGACCGCCTGCGCCGGTGCGACCGCGCGCGCAAAGCGGCCGAGCGGCAGGCGGGCCCCCAGCATGGCGAGCGGATAGGCAAGTGCCAGGATCACGATGCCGACGGAGGACACGATTGCGACATAGTGGAGAAGCGCACCGAAGGCGGCGCCGCCTGCACGCGCGCCGACTACGAAAGCAAGTGCGAAGACGCCGATCGGGCCCAGCCAAAGCACCCAGTTGACGATCACGATCATCGCGTCCGCCACTGTCCTGAAGAACGCAACCATGCGCGCCCGACCCTCGGTGGACACCTGGGCGAGAGCGAATGCGAAAATGGTCGTGAAGACGACCAGCGGCAGGATCGAATCCGAGGCCGCTGCGGCGACCGGATTGGTGGGGATGATGGAGCGCAGGAAATCGCCGAAGGTCGGCACCGTCTCGACCGGCTTGGCTGTTGCAAGGGCCGCACGGAGCGCTTCCGCCGATTCCGGCGGGACGGGGAAAAGGCGCAAGAGCAACGGCACCAACAGCCCCGCGAAGATCGCGGAAAACCACAACAGCACTACCATCAGCGCAAAGGAGCGACCGGCAATGCGGCTCGCCCGAGCCGCTTCCGCGCCTTCGGCGATACCAACCACCAGCAGCGATACGACGAGTGGCACGATCGTCATCTGAAGAGCATTGAGCCAGACCCGCCCGATCGGTTCGGCTGCGTCAGCCGCAGCGCCGACCCAGCCACCGCCCGTCGCTGCCGCGACCCCGCCGAGGCCAAGCCCAGCCAGGAGAGCGATGAGGATGCGGCCTGGTTGTGAGAAGATGGCCCGCTTCAAATTCTCGCCCTTTCCAACCGCATGCGCTAAACCGCATCTCTTCGAGGCCAGCCGCAGGCTCGGCAAGCGTTATTTGGGAATGTCAGGACGATGGGGCGTAAGTTTTTCGGCACCGACGGCATCAGAGGGCGCACCAACCAAGCGCCGATGACAGCCGAAATGGCGCAGCGGGTCGGCCAGGCGGCGGGAGCCCATTTCGTTCGCGGCGACCACCGCCACCGCGTGGTTATCGGCAAGGACACGCGGCTTTCCGGTTACATGATGGAATCCGCTTTGATCTCCGGCTTCACCAGCGTCGGCATGGATGTCGTGATGGTTGGGCCCGTTCCGACGCCCGCCGTCGCGATGCTCACCCGATCGATGCGCGCGGATCTGGGCGTGATGATCTCTGCCAGCCACAACCCCTTCGACGACAACGGCATCAAGCTGTTCGGTCCGGACGGTTACAAGCTCTCGGACGAAACGGAGGCCGAAATCGAGCGCAGGCTTGAGGTAGACCCGAAGCTCGCCCCGCCGGCCGAGATCGGGCGCGCCAGGAAGATCGAGGACGCGCGCGGGCGCTACATCCACTTTGCCAAGTCGACCTTCCCCGAGCAGCTTCGGCTCGACGGTCTGAAGATCGTGGTCGATTGCGCCAATGGCGCCGCATACCAGGTCGCGCCGTCGGCGCTTTGGGAGCTTGGCGCAGACGTGATCTCCATCGGCGTCTCGCCCAACGGCTTCAACATCAACGACGGCTGCGGATCGACCGCGCCGGCTCTCCTTCAGGCACGCGTGGTCGAAGAGGGGGCCCAGATCGGTATCGCGCTCGATGGCGATGCCGACCGGGTGATCATCGTCGACGAGAGGGGGCGGATCATCGACGGCGATCAGCTGATGGCGTTGATCGGCGTTTCCTGGGCCAATCGCGGATTGCTCAAAGGCGACGGAATCGTGGCAACCGTGATGTCCAATCTCGGGCTCGAACGCTTCCTCCAATCCCGCGATCTCCGGCTCCTGCGCACCAAGGTGGGCGACCGGTACGTGCTGGAGACGATGCGGAGCCAAGGCTGCAATGTCGGCGGCGAGCAGTCCGGCCATATCATCCTGTCCGATCATGCCACGACGGGTGACGGCCTCGTCGCAGCGCTTCAGGTGCTTGCTTCGCTGGTCGAAAGCGGCAGAACCGCAAGCGAGCTTCTCCACCTGTTCGATCCGCTCCCGCAGCTCCTCAAGAACGTGCGTTTCGCCGGCGGTCAGCCGCTCGAGACCAATCCCGTCAAGGCAGCGATCGCCGATGGCGAGGCGCGCCTTTCCGGAACGGGAAGGCTGGTGATACGCAAATCGGGCACCGAGCCGCTCATCCGCGTGATGGCCGAAGGCGAGGACGAAGCTTTGGTCGCCGAAGTGGTCGACCAGATCTGCGAAGCGGTGAAGCGAGCGGCGTGAAGCCTCCGCGAATTCTGATCATCGCCGGTTCGGATTCCGGCGGCGGGGCGGGCATTCAGGCGGACATCAAGACGGTCACAATGCTGGGTGCCTTCGCCATGACGGCGATCACCGCGATCACCGCGCAGAACACGGTCGGCGTGACCGGCGTGCTGCCGATTCCCGCCGAGATGGTGCTCGCGCAGATCGATGCCGTCCTGGGCGATCTCGGAGCCGATGCTATCAAGATCGGCATGATCGGCTCTGCGGAAACGGCCCATGCCGTGGCCGATCGGCTGGAGCGGCTGGATGGGCTGCCGATCGTTTTCGATCCGGTGATGGTCGCCACCAGCGGCTCGGTGCTGGCCGACGAGGCTACAATCGGCGCTTTTGAGCGACTGATGCAGGTTTCGGCCCTGGTGACGCCGAACGCGCCGGAGCTCGCAGCGCTCGCCGGGGCGCAGGGGGATGTAGAGCAGCTCGCGCGCAGTCTTGCCAGCCGCGTGGGAGCGGCTGTGCTTGCCAAGGGCGGGGATCGCCCCGGCTCGTCCGTCACGGATGTTTTGGTGGACGGGGAGACGCTCGTCCGGTGGGAGGACGAACGGATCAAGACTCCCCATAGTCACGGCACTGGATGCACCCTCGCCAGCGCCATCTCTGTCGCGCTTGCCGCTGGAGTGCCGCTGCCCGAAGCTGTCTCGCGCGCACGAACCTTCGTCCGGCTGGCGCTCCGCGAAGCGCCAGGATTCGGAGCAGGGCACGGGCCGATGGGACATCAGCGGCTGACGCTCGATCTTCCACCGCCCGCTTTGCCGATGCTGAACCACGTGACGCTCCCCGCGAGCGACTATCAGGCCAGTGCGGCCTTCTACCGGGCGCTCGGCTGCAAACAGATCGTCGCAAGCCCGCCTCGCTATGCGCGCTTCGAGGTGCCGGGCGGGATGACGCTCTCGATCGAGGTGAGGGAGCCGGCCGATCTGCCTTCCACCAGCGGATATTTCTTCCAGTGCGACGATGTCGACGAGACTGTGGACAGGCTCGTGGCCGCCGGCATTCGGTTCGATGTGATGCCGGAGGATTGCTCCTACCTATGGCGGGTCGCCGAGACGCGCGATCCGCACGGCAATCGCGTCTGCCTCTACGCCCCGGAGGAGAATAGACGCTTCCCACCATGGCGGGTCTCCGGCGGCTAATCCACAGCTAATCGGCTATGCGGCCTCAGCTTTCTCTGGAAGCCTGCGCCCGCTGCTTCTAGTCTGCTGCCTGATGGCCAGACCCTGCTTCAAGATCGAGAAGAACTATCCCGAGCCGCTTGCCGGCGTCGACGAGGCGGGCTGTGCCCCGCTGGCGGGGCCGGTGGTCGCCGCCGCCGTGGTGCTCGACCGCGCGCGCTTCCCGCGCGGCATCGACGATTCGAAGGCGCTGCCGGCCAAGGAGCGCGAATCAGTCTATTCGAAGCTTCGCAAGCTCGCCAGGATCGGTGTCGGCATCGCCACCGTCGAAGAGATCGATCGGCTCAACATCTATTGGGCAAGGATGCTGGCAATGACCCGCGCGGTCGATGCGCTCGGCTTCGATCCCGCGATGATCCTCGTGGACGGCAATCGCTGCCCGAAATGGAGCCGCCCGTCCCATGCGATCGTCGCCGGCGACGCAAAATGCCGATCGATCGCCGCCGCGTCCATCATCGCAAAAGTCACCCGCGACCGAATCATGGCCGACCATGCGCGTCAGCATCCGGGCTACGGCTGGGAAACCAACAAGGGCTATCCCACACCCGAGCACTACAGCGCGCTCACGCGTCTCGGCCTGACGCCGCTTCACCGCCGCAGCTTCGCGCCGGTTCGAGCGGTCAGCGAGGCGGCGATTCGTCCCGCCCAACAGCTGCTGGAGATCATCCCGGCCACGCCACCGCGCGAGGACGAGACGCCCCTGATTCTCCTGCCGGGCGCAAGCGAGGCGGGTTAGGCCCCCAAGGGGTGACACGCGAACGCGGCTCCGGTGAGTCCTTTCCGCCACACCACTTCAGATTGAGTCTCAACTCTAGGTGGCGATACCAGATGTAGCGGGGACTCCGTTCGTTCTCACGCGATCTTAACTATTCTTAACACGCCGTCTCAACTGTCCTGCTTGACCGCGAGCACCGGCTGACTCACTCTGCGGGTGATCAGGGGGGCTTGAGCAATGAGCGTGATGGGGCGTGTGGGGACGGTTGCGCGGTGCACAAAGGCTGCGCCCAATCCCGAATTGCCGCTTGGGCAGATCATCGAGCGGGACTGCATCGAGGCGATGGCGGCGCTTCCGGATTGCTCGGTGGACATGGTTTTCGCCGATCCGCCTTACAATCTTCAGCTTGGGGGCGATCTGTTCCGGCCCGAAGGAAGCCGCGTCGATGCCGTGGACGACGATTGGGACAAGTTCGACACGTTCGAGGCTTATGACAGCTTCACGCGCGCCTGGCTGAAGGAAGCGCGCCGCATCCTGAAGCCCAATGGGACGTTTTGGGTGATCGGAAGCTACCATAACATCTTCCGGGTCGGCACCGCGCTCCAGGACGCCGGCTACTGGATCCTGAACGACATCGTATGGCGCAAGACGAACCCGATGCCGAACTTCCGCGGCACCCGCTTCACCAACGCCCACGAGACGTTGATCTGGGCTTCGAAGAGCGAAGACAGCCGCTACACCTTCAACTATCGCGCGATGAAGGCATTGAACGACGAGCTTCAGATGCGCTCCGATTGGGTCCTCCCGATCTGCTCAGGGGGCGAGCGCGTCAAGACGGACGGCATCAAGGCCCATCCGACACAGAAGCCCGAATCCCTCCTTTATCGTGTCCTCCTTGCCTGCACCAATCCAGGCGATGTGGTGCTCGATCCGTTCTTCGGGACCGGCACGACAGGCGCCGTTGCGCGGCGACTGGGGCGCCAGTGGATCGGCATCGAACGCGAGAAGCGCTACGTGAAGGTCGCCCGCGAGCGGGTAGCCTCGACCTTGAAACTCGATGAAAGCGCCATGCGCACCATGGCGTCGAAGAAGAGCCAGCCGCGGGTTCCTTTCGGCGCGCTCGTCGAAACCGGCATGGTCGAACCCGGCGCCCTTCTCACCGACGCGAAGCGCCGCTGGGAGGCGCGAGTCGGAGCCGACGCCTCGATCGAGATGGCCGGGCGCCAAGGCAGCATCCACCAGATCGGCGCTGCTGCCCAGGGCGCGCCCTCCTGCAACGGCTGGACCTTCTGGCATGTCGAGCAGGCGGGGGCGCTGGTTGCGCTCGACGACCTCAGGCAGCGGTACATCGCAACCCTGGAGTGAACCGTAATCGAGGCTGGCTCCGCCTGCACGGCTGCCGAGCCGCAGCAGGTGGCCTTGCCGCGCGTTGAACTGTTAGAGCAACTTGCGTGAAATCGGGATCAGTGCTCTTTGCCGTTCGGGCTGAGCTTGTCGAAGCCCTGTTTTGCCCCTTGGAGGGAAAGGTTTTCCCCCTTGAAGGAAAGAAGGACAGCCCTTCGACAGGCTCAGGGCGAACGGGTCAGATTTAGCGTAGTCTGCTCTAGCTTTGTAGCAGCGAGACTGAAAGCCGATCGCCGGTCAATCAGCCTCGTCAGGCAAGCACGGCTACCTATAGTTCAGATTCAACCCATGGTACGGTCGGCACAACCGGCAGCAGGAGCTTAAAAAGAAAGCTGCCGCGTCCGTGAGGACGCGGCAGCTGCCATGTTTTTGTCGGGAAAGTCGTCGCTGTGTCAGCGACAGCCTTCCATGAGCTCAGCCGACGAACAAGAAGTCGTCGGAGGTCAGCGAAGTCGTGTTCTTCACGAGCGCGATCAGCTCGTCGCGGCTGTCGAGTTTACCGTCGCCGTTGGTGTCGTGATAAATCGACGTCGATCCATCACGGCTGACCAGGTGATAGGACTGAAGCGACCCGCGGATCTGGATCTTGTCTCCCTCTGCGCGACTGAAATCCTCGATGATCGCATAGTCCGAAGTGCCGGCCGAGCGCGCTTTACCATCATTATAGAACATCCCGCGCTCGTCTCCCAAGACGAAGATATCAGCGCCTGTGCTCCCGATCAGCGTATCGATTGCACCTTTTCCAAGATCCGAGCCGCTGTTGGGCATTCCCCAGATCTTGTCGTTGCCGATCGTTCCGGAAACCGTGTCGCTGCCGGTTTTCCCTTGAACCTCGTTCAACACCACCGTTGTCGTCACGCCCACCAGGGTGGCTGCATCGAGGCGGCCACCCGTCACCGTCTTACCCGCCAGCGAGTCGGTCGGGGTTACCGTCGCCAGAAGCTGAGCCTTGAGCTGCGCTGCGGTCAGGCCCAGGCTGGTCGCGCTCAGCAGGGCGATTGCGCCAGTCACGTGCGGCGTAGCCATCGAAGTTCCGCTGAAGCTGGCATAACCGCCACCCGGGACCGTGGAGAAGATCCCGGAGCCAGGTGCTCCGAGGTCCACCGTCACGTCGCCGAAGTTGGAGAAGGAGGAGAGGGCGCCCGTTCTCGTGATCGACGCAACCGCAATAACTGCGTCGTAGCCTGCTCCTGCGGTCGTGTCGTAGTTCGACGGATAATTGGCGGTCGTGTCGTTGTCGTCGCCGTTGCCGTCGAAGCCGCCGTTTCCGGCTGCTGCCACGAAGAGCACGTCTGCCTTGGCGCCGCGCACGATCGCATCCAGAAGGGATTGCGAAAAGCCGCCTCCGCCCCAGCTGTTGTTCGTTGCCGCGTAATTTTGCGCAGAAGAAGTCGTCGCTGCGGTGTAGTAGTCGAGCGCGAGAATAGCGTTCGAGAGGCTCCCGGAGCCGGTCGCGGACAGGAATTTCAGCCCCATCACCTGCGTGGACCAGGTGACCCCTGCAACCCCAAGGCTGTTGTTGCCCTGCGCGGCGATCGTCCCGAAGACGTGCGTCCCGTGATCGTTGTCGTCCATCGGGTCGTTGTCGTTGTTGACGAAGTCCCATCCGATCAGGTCGTCAATATAGCCATTGCCATCATCGTCGACGCCATTTTCCCAGCGGCTGTCGCTGAGGAGATCGCCAGCATCGATCCGGCCGTTCTGGTTCAAGTCGGTGACAAAGCTGGCATTCTGCGAGGCATTGAGGTCGCGGAAGCTGATCACGCCATCAGCGTCGACATCCGTCAGCGATGCTCGGAACGACTGGGGTATCTCACGCTGATTGAGCCAGACGTTCAAGTACAAGTCGGGATGAGTGTAATCGATGCCGGAGTCGACGACGCCGACGACGACTTTGGGTGAACCGGTCGTGAGGGACCAAGCCTCGCCGGCCTGGCTCCCATATTTGTTCGAGGGGTTGGTTTGATCGCCGTACATCCCCCAAAGCTTCGCGTCCGAGTAAATCGGATCGTTCGTGGTGACGGCATCGGTCGTGTAGATGAAGTTCGGCTCCGCGAAGCGGACGCCGGGGAGCTTCGAGACAGCTTCAAGCGCCTGCTCGACAGTCAGGCCACCGCCGACTTTGACGCGGACGAGCATGCCTTCGGAAGCTTGGCTGGGGAGATGTCCTCTCAAGACTTCGGCAGCGTGCCCGCCGACGCTGGCCAAGGCGGCGCCCCGCAGGTTCGCGTCAGCGGCGGATGTGAACTGAATGAGGATCTCACCGGGAACGTGCGCCTTCAAGCTTCCTGTGACGCTCGGAGCTGCCGTTTTCGTGCTGAACGAAGTCGCCGGGCCGTTGTCTTCTTCCCGCGAGTCGATCTGAGCAGTTCTTTCCATTTCTGGTCCCCTCCCTATGATGACCGCGCAATTTGTCATGAGCCGTCATCTTGCGCAAGTGGCTGAATGCTTTAATTTTTTCGCGGTTTCGACCAAGAGCGCCTCCAAGGACGGCAATTCTCCGCGATGCGTGCCTGAGCTCAATTGCGCGGCAGCTTTCGGGCCAGGTAAAGAAGGATAGCGGAGCGCGCAGGCGTATTGATGTCGGCTGAAACGCGGTGGCCGGCCTGCTGCCCAGCGGCCCCGCCGCCAGCCTCCTCACCATTCGCGAATCGGCGAACTGCGCAGCCAACCGCGGTTTGTCGAACGGTGATCAGCGGTTCGTTCATCAGCTTTCTCCTGGTGCAAAGGTTAGAAAGCTGGTCTTATGCGACCTCAACCAAAGTTGAGGTCAAGCGATGAATCGCCACGTGAGCGCAGCTGCCGCAGAGTTGACGGTGGGAGAGGTGGCGGCACGGAGCGGCGTGGCCGTTTCCACGCTCCACTTCTACGAGCGGAAGGGCTTGATCACAGCTTCACGCTCGGGCGGAAACCAGCGGCGTTACCCTCGCGCCGTCTTGAGGCGCATCGCCATCATCAAGGTCGCCCAACAGCTGGGCATAAAGCTGGCAGAGATCCGCGACCGTCTGGCGGCGCTCCCAGCCGACCGGAACCCTGGCAGGGCCGATTGGGCTAAAATCGCGGACGGCTGGCGCGCGGATCTTGACCGCCGCATCGACCAGCTCGTGCGTCTGCGCGACAAGCTCGACGGCTGCATCGGTTGCGGCTGCCTTTCCATCGAGACCTGTCCGCTGAGGAACCCTGAGGACAGAGCCGCAGCGCAAGGCGCAGGTGCCCGGTACCTTGAGCCAGTGCCTGGTGACGCCTGAGCCTCGGCGCATGATCTTCGTGCTGAAACCCGGAACGGGCCAGAAAATGTTTTCCTGCGGCTCGGCCGGCGGACTATGCGCGAAGCAT
Organism: Pseudomonadota bacterium; assembly: GCA_030773375.1. Taxonomy (GTDB): domain Bacteria; phylum Pseudomonadota; class Alphaproteobacteria; order Sphingomonadales; family Sphingomonadaceae; genus Allosphingosinicella. The sequence goes on along the minus strand of JALYNE010000040.1, from coordinate 1,621 downwards.
GAACGACAGAGCTTATTCTGCTTCGCCGGGCGCTACGCCCGAGACGGCTTTCCGCAAGCACATGGCAAGGGCAGTGTTGCGGCCCGTCCTGGGCAGCGGCCAAGCTGCCCCGGAGCGGCGACAGCTGCTCTCTCTAGCCGACGCTCCTGACATCAAGGCATGACCAGGACCTACCTGCGTCCAACCGGTTTCGTCGACGCGCCGTTCGGCCATGACGGCAAGGTCGCGCGACTGGCGGGGGGGCTGTTGTGGTTTTCCGCCGTCGAAGTGAGCGTTGTGAACGGCGCGCGGCGGATATCGGCCGAACTCGTCAGCGTCGAGCGCCTCGAAGCCGGGATCGGCACCATGGCCGCCGACGCGGCCCAAGCGTGGAAGCGGCTGACTTCGGGGCGCGTCCCCCTTGCCGTCGGGGCGCGGACGGTGCGGCTCGATCAACCGCAGGTGGTCGGCATCGTCAACGTCACTCCCGACAGCTTTTCGGACGGGGGACAGCTCGAGGATCCCGCCGCCGCTGCCGAGGCGGGGCACGCAATGGCTGCAGCGGGAGCGGCAATTGTGGACGTGGGCGGCGAATCCACCCGGCCGGGCGCCAAGCCCGTTTGGGAGGGCGACGAGGTGAAGCGCGTGGTTCCCGTCATCGAGCGTCTGGCCCGGGCCGGCAATGCGGTTTCGGTGGACACCCGCAAGGCGGAGGTGATGGCTGCAGCCTTGGGGGCGGGGGCGGGACTGGTCAACGACGTCTCGGGGCTGCTTTACGATGAGCGCTCCGCCCAAGTGGTGGCGCGGGCCGGTTGCCCCATCGTCCTCATGCACCACAAAGGCTCGCCCGAGACGATGCAGCAGGCGCCGCATTATGACGGACCGGTGCTGTTCGAAGTCTATGATTGGCTCGAGGCCAGGATCGAGGCAGCGGTGGTGGCCGGAGTGGATCGCTCCCGGATCATCGTCGACCCCGGCATCGGCTTCGGCAAGACCGTTCAGCACAATCTGCAACTATTGAACGGTCTTTCGCTGTTTCATGGCCTCGGCTGTCCGATCATGCTCGGCGCTAGCCGCAAGCGCATGATCGGGGCGCTTTCAGGCGAAGCGCCCGCAGACCAGCGCCTGGCCGGGTCCATCACTTTGGCTCTGAAGGGCGCCGACCAGGGCGTGCAGCTCCTGCGCGTGCACGACGTTGCCGAGACGGTGCAGGCGCTCCGCGTGTGGCGGGGAATGCGCGATGCAGCGCTGACGCCGGGCTGACGAGAGCCGGACGAGTGCGTCGCGCGAGGAGAATGAAGGGCCAGCTTAGCTAGACTCGTTCCCGGTTGGATTGAACCGGGAACGGGTCTTGTTTCCTTTGTTTGCCGCGCTTTCCGAGCCGTCAGGTGATTCCACGTGACTGACAAGCACTTTAGAGAGAATAGCCGCCGTCCGAAACGAGGCAGCTTCCGGTGATGGTGGCGCTTTTATCGGAAAGGAGAAATGCGATCTGCTCCGCGATCTCCTCGGCCCTGGCGAAGCGGCCGAGCGGCGTTGCCATGCGTGCGACCTCAGCAAAGGCGGCCTCCTGGCTCCCGGTGCTTGCGACGAGATCGGTGAAGAAGGGGACATTGTCCCAGATCGGCGTTTCGACACCGCC
>JALYNE010000039.1 GCA_030773375.1 Pseudomonadota bacterium | reverse complement strand
GGTACGTGCTGCGCGAGCCTCTCCGGATAAGGCCTCCCCTTTGCCACCGCCACGCCATCGTCCAGGTGCAGCTCGCGCGGGCGCCCGTAATCGTAAAGGCGATAGGTGACGTCCGCATTCTGCTGGAACTCGAGCAGCGAAATGCCCGCCCCGATCGCGTGCACCGTGCCGGCGGGCACGAAGAAGAAATCCCCGGGCCTCACCGGCTTCCAGTCGATCAGCGTTTCGATCGACCCATCGAGCGCCGCCCGACGCAGCGAGTCGGTGTTTGTTTCCCGGCTGAGGCCGAGGCCCAATGTCGCGCCCTCTACCGCATCGAGGATGTACCAGCACTCGCTCTTGCCCTGCGGGAGACCACGCTGGCGCGCTTCCTCGTCGTTCGGGTGGACCTGGATCGAAAGCCGCTCGCTCGTGAAGATATATTTGGCGAGAAGCGGAAGGTCGGAGCCTTCGGGCGCTGCAAACCACACTTCACCGATGCGGCGTCCCCCCGTGCTTCCGAAGGTGGCGGGAAGCTCAGTCCGGCCCCACGGCTTTTCGACGTAGTGGGTGCTGAGCTTCACGTCCTTGCCTTTGTCCTGCCGACCAGCCGTGCAAGCACGGGCTCGATGACGCCTGCCATCGCATCGTAGCCGGCCTCGGTCGGATGAACGCCGTCATGGGCGAACCCGGATCGCATCGCGCCTCCGGGCGTCGCCAGCGCCGGCTGGTAATCGACCCAGGTCGCGCCCTTCTGCCTGGCGAAGGTCTCGATCCAGTGATTCAACTGACGGATCGGCGTCAGCGTCTCCATGCCGGGTCGCCAGGGGAAGCTCGCCGCGGGCGGGATCGAGGCGAGGATCACTTTCACCCCATGCTGCTGGGCAAGCGCCGTCATGGCGCGGATGTTGTTGCGGATCATCTCCTGCGTCGTCGGCCCGGTGTTTCCGGCGATGTCGTTGGTGCCCGCCATGACGTGGACCGCGCGGGGCTTCAGATCCACCACGTCGGCCATCATCCGAAGCACCATCTGCGCCGTCGTCTGGCCGCTGATGCCGCGGTTCACGCGCCCGGGGGCGAAAAAGGCCGGCCGCTTATCCTTCCAGCCTTCGGTGATCGAATCGCCCATGAACACGATGTCGACGGGCTGCCGCTGTTCCAGCAGGGTCCGATTGGCGTCGCGGTAGCGGCCAAGCATCGCAAAGTCCTGGAGCAGCTCGCGCTTCCATTTTTCCTCCCAGGTCTCCGCGTGGGCGGGCCCGATGAGGAGCGGCGAGGCAAAAACGCCGCCCAGGGTGGTGCGGCGCGAAACAGCCATCAAAGTCTCTCCAGATAGGAACAAGGCTGAGGGCGAAGCGCACCGAGCGCGGTCACCCTCCGGGCGCCTCCGCCAACGGTCTCGGAGACTTGGATGTGCGCTTCTGCTCTCGCCATTGCTCCCCGCTCTTGCTGGCTTGGATAGAGGATTGCAGCGGCGGCGCAACGCGGCAATGCGGGAGCGGATGGTTCTTCTATCTTGCTGAAGCTTCACCTTGGCCTCGCGGGCGCCGTGGCTTGGGTTGCAGTCTCAGGACATCGGGTTCGGTGCCGGGACAGGGTCGTCGGGGAGTGGGATGAACTCGCCATTGTCGAGGTGGGGCAATTTCATTCTTCCTGCGCGCCAGTCGGCCTTGGCTTGCTCGATCCTTTCTCTTGAGGACGAGACGAAATTCCACTCGATGAATCGTTCGCCGACGGGCTCGCCGCCGAGCGCCATGGCGATGCTCGGACGAAGCGCGGCGATGATAGCGGCGCTGCCCGGCGCCAGTATCGCCATCTCGCCCGCCCCGATCTGCTGCCCATCCACTTCGACCAGGCCTTCCGCGACGTAAAGCGCGCGCTCTGGATGCTCGGGCGGAAGCGCGGTGCGGGAGCCTCCGGTCATCTCGAGATGGAGGTAGAACATCGGCGAATAGGTCTGGACGGCGGCGCGGAGCCCGAGTGCCTCGCCGGCGATGAGCCGGGCCCAAGCGCCGCCGTCTTCGAACACCGGCAGGTCCGAGCTTCCGTAATGGGCAAAGCCGGGGTCGGCTTCCTCGTCTTCGCGCGGAAGAGCCACCCAGGCCTGGATTCCGTTCATCCGGCCACCTTCGAGCCGGGCCCGTTCGAACCGCTCGGAATGAGTGATGCCGCGCCCCGCCGTCATCCAATTGACCTCGCCCGGCACGATCGGCTGTTCGGAACCGACGCTGTCCCGGTGCATGATCTCCCCCTCGAACAGATATGTCACCGTCCAAAGGCCGATATGCGGATGGGGCCGGACGTCGACGGAGCGCGGGATCCCAGGCTGGAAGTCGACCGGACCCATATGGTCGAAGAAGATGAAAGGACCTACCATCCGGCGCTTGGGGTAGGGAAGCACACGCCCCACCTCGAAGCCGCCAAGATCCCGGCGCCGCTGCTCGATGAGAAGTTCAATCATGGTCGCCAAACGCCCGTTTCGCGCATCTTCATGCTCCTCATCCATGCCGGAGCCGCCGCTCCGCGACTTGGCTCGATCACCCGGAAGCCGGATGCTCTTGCCGGAGCGAACGCGTCAGTGCGCGAGAAGGCTCACAAGAATGAGGCGGCTCTCGAGCTTTGCCGATGGCGTCATTGCTGTCCGCCAACTTAGCTGCCAGAGCAGGCTTCGGCTGCGGATCCGATGGTGGGAAGAGGGCACTGAGTGAGCGTGCTGCAATCCGGTAAAATGCTGCTCGTGGAGGCGACCAACCTCAGCAGGGAGGCGCTCCATATTCATTTCGGGCTCGCGGTGATGCTGCTCGTCGTGATAGCCTTCAAGAAGCCGCTGTCGGATTGGCGCCCGCTGCTCGCAGTCGCACTCGCATCCGTTGCGGGTGAAATCTGGGATGTGGTCGACACGTTCAGCCATGGGGGAACGCCCGTGTGGAATCCGAGCTGGACATCGGTCGCGAATACTTTGTTCTGGCCTGCCGTGCTGTTCGGGCTGGCACGCTTCACGGGCTATCTGAAGCGCTGACGCCGGGGCGGGCGAATGGCGAGCGGGAAGGGTGCCGCAAGTCGGCGGGGCTGCAAATGAATCATTATTTCGGCCCCGTCCGGGCGCATCCGATAACATAGGCCGGGCTGACGTTTCGTAGCTCACCTACCGTCTGCTGCAATCCCCCGATCACCCCTGCCGCATCGACACGCCGAGGCTGCGGAGATCACGAACTTCATGCTCCGCACCGCGCGCGGAGATTGCACGCGACATCGACGAGCTCGTGAAGTGGGGCGTTCTGGTGAAGAACGCGGGGCGGGGACGCAGCACCAGCTATTCGCTTGGCGACGCCACGCATCGTGAAAGACGGACGGCAGCGTGGCCAAAGCCAGGGCGCGGAGCCGCCCTTGTCAACTGGCGAGGCAGCACTTCTTGGCTTTCTTGCCGCTCCCGCATGGGCAGGGATCGTTGCGTCCGACGTGGCGCCAGGGATTGGTGGCGGGCGTGATCGGATCCGCTTTCGCCCCCTCCCACACCATGTCTCCAGCGTCCTCGTCGGCGCTGTCATTGTACTCGGCCCAGCTCAGCGCGTCGACGACATCGTCGATATAGCCGAGATGTGCATCCTTCAGGCGCTTGATATCGCCGGGCGCACGTTCGGCTTCGGCGAGATCCTTTTCGAAATGCTCGAACTCCATCACGTTGGGCGGTATGCGGCTCTCGCGCCACGCGCTCTCGACCAGCGGCGTCAGGCTGCGAAGGCCGAGCAGGGCGATTGCCTCGATCCAGCCGATCCAGGCATGGTCCCAATCGTCGGCCGGCCGCTGTTCGTAGAAAAGCTCGAGAAAATGCTTCATCCGCTCGCGCTCAATCCGCCCCTCCCAGCTAAGGAAGGTCGCCGCGCCGAGGAGCGCGTTGCGGACGAACTCGTCCTTGCTCCGATCGCTGATCGCCTGGAACAGAGCATCGATGTCGCCATCGAAGACGCCCGCGGCGATCCTTCCCAGCGTTTCGGTGATGCCGTCCCCAAGCAGATAGTCGATCTCGTCGTTCGGGCGGCTGAGCAGGCGCAGCAACAGCTTCCAGCTCTGCCTATCCCGGGCGGCGCCGAGAACGTGCAGGCCCCGGAAGACCAGCATCGCCTCATCCTCGGTCAAATCGTCGCCGGAAGCGGCTCGCGCGACCGCGGTGCGTAAAGGCGGACCTGATTCTTCGATCCGGATCGTGCACATCACGAGCGCGAATGCCGGCAAGTCCCGCTCGGTCGCTAAAGCGTGGAGATGGTCTTCGATCGGCCCCAGATCCGGCGTGTCGCCGCCCTGCGCCAGGTTCGCTTCCAGTTCCTCTTTCCTCATGCCCGACTCCAGCCTTACCGCGGTTGCCAATCAATATCTCATTGCCACCGGCCTATCGACCTCGGCGGCACGAATCCGCCTTGACTTGGCGACCCTGGCTCAGCCGCTCCGAATCATAAGCCTGTTCACAACGCGCGACATCAACCCCTGGCTTGCCCGGTTTCCTTTCTGCCTCGACCGCGCCTTTGAAGGCGCGGAAAGCATCGCCGGGAAAGTCCTGCAAAAGGCGCGCTTCTGGGAAGCCTTCCCGAGCGGTCAGCTCAACGAACGTCAGCGCGAGGTGCTGAACCGGCTTCTCGACGGCTTCGAAGGCAATCTGACATCGTCTTAAATGGGCTTCCCTGACGAAACTGTCTCAGGACACGCCGGGCGTGACATCGAGGACCTCCTCAAGCGCGGCGCCCTCGTCGGGAATCCCTGGGGAGGCCGAAGCACGAGCTATTCGCTCGCGAACCCGGCCGTTTGGTGTGTCGCTACTCCCGATTGGCCGCGCTGCCTTCCGCGGCATGCGATCAGCGCTTATACAATGACCCTGTTGGTGGTCACGGGGAATCGCGTAGAGGCGACGGGCGGGAATTGAGAGCATGCCTCGAAAAGAACAATGGGTTCGGGTGCGGGGTCCGGCGCGTGCGGTTCCGCCGGATCCGACGGAGAAAGCGGCCATCATCACCGCCTGCGAGGCTTTAATCCGTGACGTTCTCAAGCCACGCTTCCTGCCTGACATCAAGCCCACCCAGTGGAACTATCCCGTGGACATTCGAGGCAGCTTGGCGGGGGGACGCTACCGCTTCATCCAGCGCTACAGATCGGGTATGGAGCACAACCGGGGGGAGGAGTTCGATGCGCCCTTTGCCCGCATCGACCGGATGGGGCGGGACAGGTTCGATATCTACTGGATGCGGCATACCGGCACATGGTGGCGGCTTCATTCCGGAGTCTCCCTCGCCGAGGCATTTCATCTCCTTGAGTCGGATGGCGTCTTGCATCCCAGTTGAATAGGCTGCCGATCGGATGCGCAACGAAGCCAAGCGCAGAGGGGGCGGATGAGCGAGTACCAATATTACGAGTTCCAGGCGGTCGACCGAGCGCTGAGCGCGGCGGACCGCGACGCGCTCCGGACCTTGTCGTCGCGGGCCCGGATCACTGCCACAAGCTTCACCAATTTTTACGAATGGGGCGACTTCAGGGGCGATCCGATGAAGCTGATGGAGCGCTGGTTCGACCTTCACCTATATGTGGCGAACTGGGGGACGCACCGGCTCATGATGCGTTTTCCGCAGCGGCTGATGGACCGCCATCGTCTCAATGATTTCCTACGCGGGGTCGACTGTGCCGAACTGACCATTTCCGGCGATAACCTCATTCTCGACATTGTCGATGATTGCGAGTCCGACGACGATTGGGACGACGGATCGGGCTGGCTGGCGGCGCTCGTGCCGCTGCGCCGAGACGCGCTTGGCGGAGACCTGCGGCTCTTCTATCTCCTCTGGCTGACCGCGGTCGAAGCCGAGGCCGTGGAGCCCGATGAGATAGAGCCGCTGCCGGGCCTGACGCCGCTGACCGGCGGGCTCGAAGCCTTGGCGCAATTCGCTCGGATCGATCCCGATCTTGTCGCAGCGGCCGCCGAACGGTGCGATCCCGCAGCGGCGGAACCGCCGCGAGCGGATAGGTTAGCGCGATCGGTCGGCCAGCTCTCCGATGACGAGAAGAGTGCGTTCCTTGTTCGACTGGCCGGTGGCGATCCGCAGGTTGCGGACGAGTTCCGGGCAAGAATGCGCGCTTCTTTGGCCTCCGAGCCCGCCAATGCTCATGTTTCAAGGCGCACTGCCGGACAATTGCAAGCCCGGGCTCGTGCCCTCCGTAGCGCCCGCGAAGAGGCCGAAGCCGAAAGAGCCGCTCGGGAGCGGAAGCGGCAGGCGGAAGAGGCGCAACGAGCCCGTCGCATTCGCCTCGATGCGATCGCGCGGCGGGGCGAGGACGTGTGGGACGAGATCGAAGCTGAGATCGAGTGCCGCAACGGCCCAGGCTATGACAGGGCCGTCAGCCTCCTTGCCGATCTGCAAACAACCGCGGACGAATGTGGTACCGCCGAGGATTTCGCCTTCCGCTTGCAATCGATACGCGAACGCCACGCCCGGAAGGGCCGCCTCATCGAACGTCTCGATGCACTACGATAGGTGTGGAGCATAAGGCTATGGACACTTCATAGCCTATTAGAGCACGCGGAAGTTGTGAAGGAAACGTCCGCATCCTATCGTGCAACTAGCGTGGGCCCGCCGAAGCTGTTGGCGAGGACTCATGCGGTGTAGGGAGCGTCACTATGGACCACCAGACCCTGGAGACGCTGCGGCGCAAGCATCCGGCGTGGCGGTTGCTCACGGCCATGCACGCGCCCCTTGTCGCGAGCTTCCTCCACGACGCCTTCATTCGGCCGAACACTCGTTCGTATCTGCAGTCTGATCTAGCTGCAAGGTTGGAGGACCACCTTTATCGGCTGCAGCCCCGGCTCAGCGAGGATGCATTCCCCAAGGCCGCCAGTGAGTACCTCGATGACTGGGCTTCCGATGAACACGGCTGGCTGAGGAAGTACTATGCTGGCGGGACGGACGAACCGGCCTTTGACATAACACCGGCGACCGAGAAGGCGTTGGAGTGGATCGCTAGCCTCCAGTCACGAAAGTTCGTCGGCGCCGAGTCTCGGATGATGACTGTCTTCGACTTGCTCCGGCAGCTGGTCGAACGGGCGCAATCCGATCCCGGCATCCGAATCGCGGAGCTGCAGAAGCGCAAGGCTGAGATCGATCGCGAGATCCATGACATCCAGAAGGGTCGCCTGGAAGTCCTAGATCCTACTCAGATCCGCGAGCGGTTCCTTCAAGTGGCCGGCACAGCGCGTGAGCTGCTCTCCGACTTCAGAGAAGTTGAACAAAACTTCCGCAACCTCGACCGCGAAGTTCGGGAACGGATCGCCACCTGGGACGGCGGAAAGGCCAGCCTGCTGCAGGAGGTGTTCGGGCAACGGGATCTAATTGCCGATTCCGACCAGGGAAAAAGCTTCAAGGCGTTCTGGGACCTCCTCATGTCGCCCGCTCGCCAGGAGGAGCTTTCGGTGCTGCTGGAAACAGCATTTGCGATGGAGGCCGTGCAGGCCCTCGAGCCGGACGGACGCCTGTTACGCATCCACTACGATTGGCTCGAAGCCGGGGAGATCGCGCAGAGGACGGTCGCGCGATTGTCGGATCAGCTGCGCCGCTATCTCGACGATCAGGCGTGGCTCGAAAATCGCCGCATCATGGACCTGATCCGGCAGCTTGAGCAGAACGCCTTGTCCGTCCGCCACGACCCTCCGTCGGGCGGCTTGATGCCCCTCGATGAGCCTGGCCCACGTCTGGGCCTGGCGATGGATCGGCCTCTCTTTACGCCTCCTGAGAAGACGCAGCTCGATGTCGACGTTCTTGAGGAGGAGGTCGACCTCGGCTCTTTCGACGCGTTGTTCGCCACCACCCACGTCGACAAGGCGCGGCTGATTCAGTCGATCGGACGCGCGCTCCAGGCTCGGGGGCAGGTGTCGCTCGAGGAGCTGATCCAGGCCTATCCCCTTGAACGGGGTTTGGCGGAACTGATCACCTATCTCAGCCTGGCGGCGGACGACGGCGACGCTTTCATCGACGACACCCGTCGCGTGGCCATCTCATGGGTCAACGATCAAGGCGTCACCCGCCAGGCCTACATGCCCGCCGTCCTGTTCAAGCGACCCGTGGCGGTTATGATGGCGGTGTCTTAGCCGATGAGCTACCACCTCGTCGCCGATCCGCTCTCGTTGGTGACGGTCACGCTCTTCAAGGGGGTGACGAACCGAGACGACGACCCGCAACTGTGGCAGCACCTCCTGAACTTTCAGAGCCGCGTGCGTGACTACGTGCGGGTGCTCGGACTCGAGCTGGTGCTCGACGAAGCGGAGGGGTTCGCCTACCTGCGGCAACGCGCCGAGGCGGACGAGCTCGAGCCGATCCGGCGTCTTGTTCCCCGCCGGCAGCTCGGCTTCGGCATCAGTCTCCTGCTGGCGCTGCTTCGCAAGAAGCTGGCCGAGTTCGACGCCAGCAGCGCCGAAGCCCGGCTCGTGCTGCGGTCCGACAATATTGTCGAGATGATGCGTCTATTCTTGCCGGACACGACCAACGAGGCCAAGCTGCGCACGCGGATCGAGCAACATATCGCGCGTGCGGTGGAGCTGGGCTTCCTTCGCCGCATGCGCGCTAGCGAGGAACTCTACGAGGTGCAGCGCATCCTCAAGGCCTTCGTGGACGCGCAGTGGCTTAGTGACTTCAATGCGCGTCTGGAAGCCTACAAGCGCCACGGCGCGGGCTTGCCGGAAGGGGAAGAGGCATGACCGACGTCTCCATCATTCCGGCGCCCGACCGGCCCACCTCTGCGTCGGATCGCACGCCCACCGGCATGCGCCTGCAGCGATGCGAGGTTCTGAATTGGGGGACGTTTCATGGCGTCGTCTGGGGACTCGACCTTGGCGGTGAGAACGCCCTACTCACCGGCGACATCGGCTCCGGTAAGTCGACCTTGGTCGATGCGGTTACCACCCTGCTCGTGCCGGCCCAGAAGATCTCTTACAACAAGGCGGCCGGCGCCGAGGCGCGTGAGCGCGATCTGCGCTCCTACGTGCTCGGCTATTTCAAGTCCGAGCGCGGCGATGGCGGGTACACCGCCAAGCCCGTTGGTCTCCGCGATCACAAGACCTACTCCGTCATCCTGGGGCGCTTCCGCAACGAAGCTTTCGGGCAGGACGTCACCTTGGCCCAGGTCTTCTGGTTCGGGGAACCGCAACGCCAACCTGCCCGCTTCTACGTCGTGGCCGACTTGAAGCTGTCTATCGTCGAGCACTTCCAGAATTTTGGTGGCGATGTCGCGGCGCTAAAGAAGCGCCTGCGTAGCATGCCGTCGGTGGAAGTCCACGACAGCTTCCCCCCATACGGCGCCGCCTTCCGGCGGCGGTTCGGCATCCAGAGCGACCAGGCGCTCGACTTGTTTCACCAGACCGTCTCGATGAAGGCGGTCGGCAACCTCACCGACTTCGTGCGCCAGCACATGCTAGAGCCGTTCGACGTTGAGCCCCGGATCGAGGCGCTGATTGCCCATTTCGACGATCTGCACCGCGCGCACGAGGCGGTGTTGAAGGCAAAGTCGCAGATCGAACACCTCACGCCGCTGGCGGCCGATTGCGACCAATTCGAGAGGCTCACCGCCGAGGTTGTCCTGCGCCGGCAAGCTCGGGAGGCCCTGCGTCCGTACTTCGCCGGGCTGAGGGCCGGACTGCTGCGCACGCGCCTGGAGGGACTAGACGCCGACCTTGAGCGGGCTAACGCTCGGGCGCAGGGCCTCCTCGTCCGGCTGCGCGACAAGGAAGGCCAGCGAGACGAGCTGAAGCGTGTGATCGCGGAGAATGGCGGCGACCGCATTGAAAACCTGCGCGTAGACATCGAGCGGCAGGGGCGCCTGCGCGACGAGCGCGCGAAGCGGGCCGCCCAATATGCCGACCTCGCCAGCAAGGCCGCCTTGCCGGAGGCTAACGACGCCGAAACCTTCATTTCGAACAGGCGGCAGCTCGACAGCGACTCCGAGGCAATCCGCGAGCAGGAAGCCGACGTCCAGAACGCCCTGACCGAGAAGCAAATCGACTTCCGCAAGCTCCAGGACACGCACGCGGAGCTTACGCGCGAAGTCGAATCTCTCCGCCGGCGCCGATCCAACATTCCAGCCCGGACGCTAGACGTGCGGGAGGAGCTTTGTCTCGCCCTGGACCTGAAGGAAAGCGATCTTCCCTTCGTTGGTGAGCTGATCGAGGTGCGGGCGGAAGAGCGGGCCTGGGAAGGTGCCGCCGAGCGGGTGCTTCACAGCTTCGCCCTCTCCTTGCTGGTGCCCGACTACACCTACGCCGATGTCGCTGAATGGGTGGACCAGGCCCATCTGGGCGACCGCCTCGTCTATTTCAGAGTGCGGGAGCGTCGTCCGTCGGTCGCGCATCTCGACCCGCAGTCGCTGGTGCGCAAGTTAGCCCTCAAGTCGGACTCGACCTTCTACGGTTGGCTTGAGGCCGAGCTTGCGCGCAGGTTCGACTATGCCTGTTGCGCCACTCTGGAGCAGTTCCGGCGTGAGGATCGGGCGATCACCCGCTCAGGCCAGATCAAGGCTGGCGGTGAACGGCACGAGAAGGACGACCGCTATCGTCTGGACGACCGCACCCGCTACGTGCTCGGCTGGTCGAACCAGGCCAAGATCGCAGCCCTGACCAAGCAGATCGGCGAAGTTGAGGAACGATCCGCGGCCCTGGGCGGCCTCATTGCGCAGCTAGCGAAGCGACAGCGCGATCTCGCGGATCGGCTAACCACCCTAAAGCAACTATCGCTGTTCGATGATTTCGTGGCGCTGGACTGGCGTCCGATCGCGAGCGAGATCGACAAGCTGGAGCAGGAGAGGCGGCAGCTCCAGGAAGGGTCCGATACGCTCAAGACCCTGACGAGCAAGCTGGGCGAGGTCGAACACGAGATGGTCACCCTCACCGCGCGCCATAAGTCCGCCGACCAAGACGGGGTGCGGCTCGAAGAGCGCCGGCGAGTGGCCGGGGAGCAGCTGAGGATCGCGAACGACGACGAGGCCGTCGCGACTGATGACGTCCGCCAGCTAACTTTCCCCCGCCTGGACGGCCTGCGCCAGGAAGCGTTTGGCGAGCAGAAGTTGACGGTGGAGAACTGTGAGCTTCGGGAGCGCGAGCTCCGCGATTGGCTCCAAACGCAGATCGACAACGAAGGGCGCCGGATCGATCGGATTCGCGACCGCATCATCAGTGCCATGCGGGCCTACAAGGAAACTTACCCTCTCGAGACGCGAGATGTGGACGCCGCCATTGAGGCCAGCGGCGAGTATCGGGCGATGCTCGCGGCCCTCCAGGCCGACGACCTGCCTCGCTTCGAGGCGCGCTTCAAATCTCTGCTCAACGAGAACACCATCCGCGAGGTGGCAAACTTCCAATCGCAGCTCGCCCGCGAACGCGAGACGATTCGTGATCGCATCAATCGCATCAACCAGTCGCTGCGGGGCATCGCCTACAATCCGGGGCGCTACATCGTGCTGGAAGCCGGCCCGAACACCGACGTCGAGATCCGCGACTTCCAGCAGGATCTTCGGGCCTGCACCGAAGGGGCGCTCACCGGCTCGGAGGACAGCGACTACTCGGAAGCCAAGTTCCTGCAGGTGAAGCGCATCATCGAGCGCTTCCGGGGGCGCGAAGGCTCGGCGGAGCTCGACAAGCGTTGGAGCCGGAAGGTCACCGACGTGCGGAGCTGGTTCCTGTTCTCGGCGTCGGAACGCTGGCGGGAAGACGACACCGAGCACGAGCACTACGCCGACTCCGGCGGCAAGTCCGGCGGCCAGAAGGAGAAGCTGGCGTACACCGTGCTGGCGGCGAGCCTCGCCTATCAGTTCGGCCTGGAAGTGGGCGCGCCCCAATCCCGGTCATTCCACTTCGTGTTGATCGACGAAGCCTTCGGCCGCGGGTCAGACGAGTCCACGCGCTACGGCCTGGAGCTGTTCCGAGAGTTGGACCTGCAGCTGCTGATCGTCACGCCGCTGCAGAAGATCCACACCATCGAGCCGTTCGTCGCTGCGGTAGGCTTCGTGCACAACGAAGGCGGCCGACGCTCAATGCTGCGGAACTTGTCGATCGAGGAGTACCGGCAGGAACGTCTGCTCCGGACCGCATGAGCGTCGGCGCCGCCTGGACCTCGACCGAGGACGTCGCCGCCTCGCTCCTTAAGCTCTGGATGAGGGGTCGCATCCTGGCCGACGCGGTCGGCGGTGAATCGGTGTTTCCTGTTCGCCTGCGAGTCCGTGGCCCGGACAGCTCCGCCTTGGCCGCGCGCTTCGCAGAGGTGCAGGCTTGGATCCGCAGCCTCGAAGCGGGAAGCCGCAGCGGTCGGGGCTTTGGATACGACATCGTCTGGCGCGAGGTGCGGCACCGTCAGCTCGGCCGCAATCGGGTGCCCCACGAACTCGTGGTGCCGGATCCGACCGACGGCCTGCGCTTGATCCGCAAGCAGGCGGAGGCGGCGCGCTTCGCGGATCTCCTCGCCGCCACCTCCAAGGCCTTCCCGGAGCTCGTCCCATGGCTGGCGCGCAAGCCGCTGCTGGCGCTCGACCATGCCGGCGACTGGCCCCGCATCCTTGCAGTGTTGGGGTGGTTCCGCAATCACCCGGCGTCGGGCTTGTACCTGCGCCAGGTCGACATCGCCGGGGTGGACACCAAGTTCGTCGAGGCGCGCAAGGGCCTGCTAAGCGAGCTACTCGACATCGTGCTCGGGCGCACCCCCCTAGCGATGGCGGCGGGCGCGCCGCCGAGCTTCGAACGCCGCTATGGCCTGCGCAGCAAACCCGCGACGATCCGTTTCCGGCTGCTGGACGGCGCGGCTAGCCTGCAGGGCTTGACGGACATCAGCTGCCCGGCGGAGGAGTTCGCACGGCTGCGCCTCAGCCCTGGCGTTGTCTTCATCACCGAGAACGAGGTGAACGGGCTCGCCTTCCCGGATGTCTGGAATGCCCTAGTGGTCTTTGGGCTCGGTTACGGCCTCGACCGGCTCGTCGCCGCCGAGTGGCTGCAGCGGTCCCGGCTCATCTACTGGGGTGACATCGACACGCACGGGTTCGCCATGCTGGCACGCCTGCGCGCCTACTTCCCTGCAGTGGAGTCGATCCTGATGGACGAGACCACCCTCCTCGCTCATCAGGCGCTCTGGGTGGGGGAGGAGCGACCCTTCCTCGGCGACCTGCCACGGCTAACAGACACCGAGCGCCGCCTGTTCGAGGATCTGAAGGGAAACCGCTTCGGAGACCGGGTTCGTCTGGAGCAGGAGCGGATCGCCTACGGCGAACTCCTGAGGACGCTTCAGGGCATGGCCTTCTGTTCTGATGCTTCTGGGTAGCCGACAGCCGCCGCCGAAACGGCTACCTGGGAGGTTCTGCCTCATGGTCAGTCTATGCCAGCCCTTCGTGAGCGGGCGAGCAAGACTGTGCATCCGTAGCCGCCAACGACCGTTGCAAGCCACCATGTGGGCTAAAGCTGGAGCGGCCATCGCCCGGCTCGCGCGTAAAGCTTCGTCAAACACAAACAAGGCGCTCCGTAGTGAATATGGCGGAGCGGGAGGCAATCACAAGCAGTCTTACAAAGTATTGACAAGGATTACTTTCCTAATCCACGTGATAAGCTGGTGCCCCCATCAGTGCCCCTCCCGGGACGTGGTGGAATGACCGTTCTGCGCCAAAAGATGGTGTATCGCGGCGGCTGCGGCGCGATCTGAGATCGGGAGCTGCAGCCCCTTCACGTACGATGCTGGCGAGGTCGCACTTGACCTCAGGCATTAAGGGAAGG
>JALYNE010000038.1 GCA_030773375.1 Pseudomonadota bacterium | reverse complement strand
CTCGCGTCTCGACCGCCTGCTGCGCCGGGGCAAAGCCAAGCTCACGCCCGATCGGGTGAGCTATTTCTGCCACCCCGATTGGGTGGTCGCGCCGGACCGCCGCCCGCCATCCGATTTGTGGCAACCGGCCGTAAAGACGCCGACTGGGCTCAAGACCACGGCCGAATGGTACCGCGAGCAAGGCTGGCTCCGCTAGAGTGCTTTCAAGTCAGGTGGAAATCACCTGACGGCTCGGAAAGCACGGCAAACGAAGCAAATTGGACGCGTTCCCGGTTCAATCCAACCGGGAACGAGTCTTAGTTCTCGGCGAAAGCGAGCGAAGGTGGTGGATCCCTTCGCCTTTCCGGCGAGGCCCGGCGCGCCCCTGCCCAGCGGCGGCCGCCTTTAGGCCCTAATCGCTTGGCAGAGATGGCCCCTCGACCTAAAGGATCGGCCATGACCGACAGAGAAGAAACTTTCGCCAAGGTTGCCGAGCTCATCGAGCCCTTCAACAAAAAGGATATCGAGCTCGGCGAGAGCACAACTTTTGCCGGCGATCTCGAATGGGACAGCCTCACCGTCATGGATTTCGTGGCCGCGATCGAGGACGAGTTCGACATTCTCATCACCATGAACATGCAAGCCGAGATCGAGACCGTCGGGCAGCTGGTCGACGCGGTCGAAGAGCTCAGGAACGAGGGGTGATCCCCACCGATGACTGAAGCCGCACGCACGCCGATGCATCCTGCCGACGAGGTTCCGCTCGCCCCGTCCGCCCGCGACCTTTTCTCTAAATTCGATCCGCTGATCGCGGAGCGCCGGGCGCTGCTCGACACGGGCGTGCGCGATCCCTTCTCGCTCGTCATGGAAAAGGTCCACTCGCCTACCCGCGCGACCATCAACGGGAAGGAGACCATCCTCCTCGGCACCTACAATTATATGGGCATGACGTTCGATCCGGACGTCGTCGCGGCGGGGAAGAAGGCGCTGGACGGCTATGGCTCCGGCACCACCGGTAGCCGCGTCCTGAACGGAACCTATCAGGGCCACAAGGAGTGCGAGGAGGCGCTGAAGGCCTATTACGGCACCCGCCACGCAATGGTTTTCTCCACCGGCTACCAGGCCAATCTTGGGCTCATGTCGACCATTGCCGGCAAGGAGGATTACATCATCCTCGATGCCGACAGCCACGCCTCCATTTATGACGGCTGCGCGCTGGGCAACGCCCAGATCGTCCGCTTCCGCCACAACAGTGTCGAGGATCTCGAAAAGCGTCTCCGCCGGCTTCCCGCCGAAGGGGGAAGGCTGGTGGTGCTCGAGGGCGTTTACTCGATGCTGGGTGACATCGCGCCCCTGAAGGAAATGGTCGCGGTCGCGAAGCGCCACGGCGCGATGGTCGCCGTCGACGAAGCCCATGGGATGGGCTTCTTCGGCGCGCATGGACGCGGCGTTTTCGAGGAAGCTGGCGTCGAGGACGATGTCGACTTCGTCATCGGCACTTTTTCAAAGTCGGTCGGGACGGTCGGTGGCTTCATCGTCTCCAACCACCCGAAGTTCGAAGTGATGCGGCTCGTCTGCCGCCCCTACGTTTTCACGGCCTCCTTGCCGCCCTCGGTGGTCGCCACCGCAGCGACCTCGATCCGCAAGCTCATGCACGCAGCCGGGAAACGGGCGCATCTCTGGAAGAACTCGAAGCGTCTCCACCAGGGTCTCCGCGAGCTTGGCTTCGATCTTGCGACGCCTGAAGCGCAGTCGGCGATCATCGCGGTCCTCTTGCCCGATCAGCAGACCACCGTCACGATGTGGCAGGCGCTTCTCGAACAGGGTGTTTACGTCAACATGGCGCGCCCCCCGGCCACCCCCGCAGGCATGTACCTCCTGCGCTGCTCGCTCTGCGCCGATCACAGCGACGATCAGGTCGGGCAGATCCTCGACATGTTCGCGGCCGCGGGCCAGGCGACGGGAGTCATCTCCTGAAATATGGCTGGCCGGCCGTTTTGATGCTCATGCCGCGGCCCGGCGGGCCCACGGCGATCCACGATCCGCGGCGCGAGCGATGTCTTCCAGTGAAGCTTGCAAGGCCCAGAGGTTGCGGCGCCCGCGGCGCGACAGGGCGCCTCTTCTGAGCGGACCAGCTGAGCGAGGACCCGCGGAACCTTCTTCCCACGAGTGGTGGCATCCTCTAAGCTCGACAGCTTATGGCGGACGAAGAAAGGGACGCTTCGGGACAGGAAAGCTCCGGGACATGGCGGCGGGGCTGGGCGAGCGCTGGAGCGATCCTGGCAACGGTCCTCCTCATCGCGCTCGTCGTGATGGTCACCGTTTCGAACCGCCAGCGTGACGAGGCGCTCGGTTGGGAGCGACACGCCCTCGATGTCGTGCTCCTCACCCGCACCGCCGACGCGACCATGGCGCGATCCGAAGCGGCGCTCGGCCGCTATGTTCTCAATGAAGATCCAGCGACCGGCACGCTTTATTATACCGAATGGCGCGCCGCGGGCCGCCAGATCGAAGAGCTGCAGCGGCTCGTTCGGAACGACCCCCACCAGCGCGCGCGCATCGACAAGCTGAAGGCCCTCTACCGCGCGCGCGGCCAGGAACTCTCCGCCGCCGCCACCGCCGCCGCGCGCGGCAAGGGAAGCGGCGGGGTCAACTGGTTCTTCCAGGCGGGCCTTTCGAAAACCGGGCCCGAGCTTCGCGAGACGCTGGAGGAAATCGCCGCCGCCGAGCGGGTGACGCTGCGGGAGCGGATGCAGCAAAGCCGGATCTTCGCAGCACAAGCGGACAAGCTCACCGAATGGCTCGGCTGGCTCGGCGTGCTGATCGGCGCCGGCGCGATCCTCCTCGGCCTCATCGCCTATCGCGCGATCACCGACCGTCTCGCGGCGCGCCATGAAGCCGACACGGAAGCGAGCCGCGCAATGGCCCTCGAGCGGGCCGTGCAGGAACGCACCCGTGAGCTTCGCGAGGCCAATGACCGGCTCCGCGCCGAAGCCGCCGAGCGTGCTGCCGCCGAGGCCCAGCTCCGCCAGGTCCAGAAGATGGAAGCCGTGGGCCAGCTCACCGGCGGGATTGCGCACGACTTCAACAACATGCTGGCGGTGATCGTTGGCGGCATCGACCTTGCGCGCCTCAAGCTGAAACATGCCGAGCGCGAGGTCCAAGTGCATCTCGAAAACGCACTGGAGGGCGCAACCCGTGCGGCCGCGCTGACAAGGCGGCTGCTTGCTTTCTCCCGCTCCGATCCGCTCGTGCCGGAAGCGATCACACCTGCCGCGCTCGTCTCCGGCATGCTCGACCTCGTCGACCGCACCATCGGCGAGCGGATCACGGTCGAAACGCGCTTTCCTGACCAAATATGGCAGGTCTGGGCCGACAGCAATCAGCTCGAAAACGCGATCCTCAATCTGTGCGTCAACGCGCGCGACGCGATGGACGGCCAAGGCCATCTCACCATCGGGATCGACAATGTTTCTCTCGGCGCGGGGGAAATCGGGCAGCTGCCAGCCGGCGACTTCGTCCGCATAAAGGTTACCGACAGCGGGGGCGGCATTCCGCCGGAGATTATCGACCGCGTCTTCGAACCCTTCTTCACGACCAAGCCGGTCGGCAAGGGCACCGGCCTCGGCCTCAGCCAGATTTTCGGCTTCGCCCGCCAGTCCGGCGGCGATGTGGCGATCGACTCGACGCCAAATGTCGGCACCACCGTCTCCATCTATCTGCCGCGCTCGACGCGCGCGGCCGAAGCCGGACAGCAACGGATTCAGGGGCCTGGCCAATCCGAGCACATGCCCGTTCCTGCCGGCACGGCGATCCTCGTCGTCGAGGACGATCCCCGGGTCAGCCGTGCCACCGTGGGTTCGCTCCAAGAGCTTGGCTATGCCCCGATCGCCTGCGCGAGCGGAGCCGAAGCTTTGGCGATCCTTGATGAGAACCCGCACATCGAGCTCGTCATCACCGACGTGATGATGCCGGAAATGACCGGTCCCGAACTGATCAGGATCGTAAGCAAACGATATCCGCACATAGCGGTTCTGTTCGTCACCGGCTTCGTCGGCGAGGCGGGAGAAGCCGAAGAGCTCACCGGCTACGACATCTTGCGCAAGCCCTTCACCGTCTCGGCGCTTGCCACCGCCGTGAGCACTGCCTTGGTCCGGATCAGCGGATCGCGCCCCCCCTCAGCAAGCGCGGCAGCAGAGTGAGCGCAGCGAGGAGCGGCCAGCGCCGCTGCCATGCTTTCAGCTTGATATCCGTGCCGGCGTGGCGGTTGATCTTCCACGCAAGATAGTCGATGCCGCCGGCGAAGGTGAAGCTCGCCTTTGCAAGCCGGAACACGCTTGCCCTCTTCCCGCGGCGCTGAATGCGACGCCACCGGGCTTCCGCCGCTTCACGCTCCGAACGCGGGCAGCTCCCGTCCGGGAGGCCCACTGCCTCGGCGAAGCGGCGGTAACGCTCCGGATCGGCATCCACGATCGACGCCGCCCGCAAGCTCCGCTCGGCGCGAAGCTCTGCCGCATAAGTGAGCTCGAATGCCTTGCGCCAGATTTGAAGTGGATCGGCCGCTTCCTCGGCCCTCATCATCGGCCGGGTCAGCAACAGGAGCGTGGGCGTTGCGAGCGAAACTGCCTCAGCCGCCATGCGGCGCGCCTCCTCATCCTTTGACCAGACGAGCCGTGACGGCTGCGCAAACCGGGCGAAGACGGAGGCGGTTCGCGCCGAAGCGGTGCATTCGCGCCGAAAGTCGTCCGCGCTGAGTACTGCATATTTCGCCGCCAACCCGTCGTGCGCGAAAGGAAAGACGTTGGGCGGGATCAGCCGGTTCGCGGCGGCAAGCCAGCTTTTTCCATAAGCCTCGCGGTAGCTCGAGACGATCAGGTAGAAATCGAGCATCAGCCCGTCGAGCTGACGCTCGCGCAGGCACGAGCCGTAGAAGAGCACCACGCGCGCGGCAGCTCCGTATCGGGCAGCGATCGCCGCCGCGATCGCGGCCACCCGCGGATCGACCGGCTCGGCAAGCTCGGCCGCGACCAGCTCCCGAAGCCCGGTCACGCCACGAGGCGGAGGAACGGCACCGGGGGTGTGGGCTTCAGGATGATCGGCCGGCCGTGATTGGCTTCGAACAGCTCGCCGTCGAGGATCACGCTCGAATGGTCCCCCTCGATGCGGATCTCGTCGCCGCGTTCGAAATGCACGCCGTCGCGGCTGCTGCTGAGCCGCCCGCGCAATGTATCGAGCAAGGCGCGCCAAAGCGCCCTCGGCCGCCGCTCCACCACCATCATCTTCAATGCCCCCGCCTGCTGAGCGGACCCGTGCAGGTGGCTTCCGAGCAGAAGCCGCTCGAGCGTGGTCACCATCAGCAGCGCGAAACGGCCCTGCAACTGCCCCTGCTTCCTGAAAGACACCTTCACCGGACGCGGCCGCGGCGGAAGGAACGCGGCGCGAATGCCAAGCACGATCGACAATATCACGGCCATCGCCGCCAGCAGGTGGCTGATCCCATTGGGAAGCCCAAGCGGATAGATTTTGTGGCGGCAGTAGAGAATGATGTCCGCAAGGCCTGCGCCGCCAAGGAACATGCCCAGCACCGGTTTGCCGCCCGGCGTACCGCCGCTCAGCTGGATGAGTTCGCGCGAGACGATGTGCGGCGCCATGTCGGTGCGCGCGAGCTCGAGCACGCGCTCGAGCGCCGCGATCGGGTCGCCGTTGGCGCCGAGGTCGAGCGCGATGAGGTTGGTCTTCCCGTTTGGGAGCACCGCCACCGGCGGCACGTCGCCGAAATGACCACCTCGATAGAGCTCCGTGAGTGCCGCCTGGACCGTGCCGTCGCCGCCGTTGATGACGAGCACCTTCGGGTTCACCCGTCCAATCGTCCTCAGCGCCGTGCCGATCTGATCGACATGCTCCACCTCATAGTGGAAAATGTCCGGGTGCTCGGCGCAAAAGCTCCTCACCCTCGGAAGCAGTGACCTGTTTCCGGTTGATCGCGGGTTCGAAAGGAGCGCGACCCGTGCCATCGATCAGCTGCGAACCGGCCCGATCGAGAAGCCTTGCCTGTAGTTCAGCACGACCTGCAGCGCCCTCGGCCCTCGGCCGACCGGCACGGCCACCTCCGAGAAGCTCGGCTTGAGGTCGAGCAGGGAAATTTTGGGGTTGCGCGAAAAGCCGCCGCCGTCGCTCCAATCGCCGGACTTGTTGTCGCCATCAAGGTCGTGCCGGACCGCAACCGCATAGGTTCCCGGTCCTGGCACCGCGACGCAGATCGGCATCGCGGCGGCAGTCACCGGCAGGTCGATCCTGCGAACCCGCTTCCCTTTCATCAGAAAGTTCGATCCGTCGTAGATCTGGACGCGCACCCGTCCCGCCCTGCTCTTGAACCCGGTGACGTTGACAAGCAGCGCCGGCTGATTGGATCCAGCACGGCAAGCTGCCGCATCGGGCCCAATCACGGCCCCAGCGGACGCTGGCAACGCGGCGAGCACCAGCCCGGCCGCCGCGATCGGAGACATCAGTTTCAACATGACCACTCAACTCCTGGAAGCTATAGGCAATTCCGCATCGGGCACGGTTCGGTTGTCTCAAGCCCCCATGCCCACCACATCGGATATTGTTGCGGCCAAAATATGTTCATGGGGCGTCTAAAAGTTGAGCATCGCCACCCGAATTGATCGTTATCTGGCGAGGCTCATCTTCGTGCCGCTGATCGCGAGCCTGACGCTCGCGGCGATGCTGCTCCTGCTGGACAAGATGCTGCGCCTGTTCGACTTTGTGGTGAGCGAGGGCGGCCCCGTCAACGTCGTCTGGCAGATGCTCGCCAACCTCATCCCGGAATATCTTTCGCTCGGGATTCCGATCGGTCTCATGCTCGGGATCTTGCTGGCGTTCCGTAAGCTGGCACTGACATCCGAACTCGACAGCTTGAGAGCGGTGGGCCTGGGCTACGGGCGCCTGCTGCGTGTCCCTTACATGTACGCAATTGCGCTTGCGCTCATCAACCTCGCGATTGTCGGCTTCGTCCAGCCTTATGCACGCTACGCTTACGAGGGCCTGCGATTCGAGCTCCGATCGGGAGCGCTCGGCGCCTCGATCAAGGTCGGCGAGTTCAACAATCTCGGCCGCCGCATCACGCTGCGCGTGGAGCGCAGCGACGATGAAGGGCGTCACTTGCACGATGTCTTCATCCGGGCCGAAACCAGGCAAGGGCGCTCGCTTGCGGCTACCGCTGAGCTCGGCACCTTCCTCGCCACCGATGACGCCGATACGATCATCCTGCGGTTGAATCGCGGGCGGCTTGTGCATGACGCCCCGAATTACCGGGTGCCCCGCGTTTTAAGCTTCGAAAGTCATGATATTCCGATCGATCTGCCGCGGATCGAGACGTTCCGCGGCCGCGGCGATGGCAATGACGAGTTCACCCTGCCCGAGCTCGTACGGATCGGCGGCTCCGAGCAGGTTCCGGAAAAGCTCCGCGATTCCGTCCGCGCCAATTTTCACTTCCGGATGGTCGAGGTGGCGATGATGCTTCTGTTGCCGCTGATGGCGGTCGCGCTTGCAGTCCCGCCCAAGCGAAGCACGTCGGGGCTGGGCATCTTTCTTTCGATCGTGATGGTGGTCACGTATCACAAGATCAACCAATATGCCGAGCAGATGGCGGCGCAGGACCGCCTGGACCCGGTGCTTGCTCTCTGGAGCCCGTTCGCGCTGTTCGCGGCGCTAATTGGCTGGATGTATTGGACTCTGGCCCACAAGCCCGGCGGCCAGCCGATCGGCGCGCTGGAACGGGTTTTCTCTAAAAGCGGCAAGGCAGTCGGGCGGCTGCTCCGCCTCGCCCGCTTCAACCGGCGGCGTGAGGCTCAACCCGCCTGATGCTGAACGTCCAGTTCTTCCCGTCGAAGCGGATCGCTTTTTATATGGCGAAGCTGTTCGTTCTGCGCACCCTCGCCGTGCTTGCCGCCTTGGTGATCATCTTGATGACGCTCGATCTTCTCGGCGAATCCGGCAAGATCCTTCGCTATCCAGGCAACGGCGATGCCGAATTGTGGCAGTATGTTGCGCTGCGCATCCCGCAGCTCGTCGCGCGCTTCCTGCCCTTCTCCGTCCTGCTCGGCACGCTGATCACGCTCGCGACCCTCAACCAGAACAGCGAAATCATCTCGATGAAGGCGGCGGGCATTTCGGCGCACCAGATCATCGCACCTTTGATCCTTGCGAGCCTCGTCATCGCTGCCGGGACCTTTATCTTTCAGGAGCGGGTGGTGACACGCGCCACTGCCACGCTGCGCGCCTGGGAGGCGGTCGATTACGGGCCGATCCCCCGCGAAAGCGGCGTCCACAACAATGTCTGGGTGCGCAGCGGCGACGATCTCATTTTCGCCGCCCTTGTCACCGGGCGAGGGGAAGGCACGCGGCTTCGCAACGTTCGCCTTTACGACCGCGTCGGCGGAACCCTTCAAACGCTGATCACCGCGGATCGCGCGCGGCCCCAGGGCGAGGCCTGGCTGCTTGAAAATGTCGGGCGTTTCGATCTTCGCACCATGCGGGCAGAGCAGCTTCCCTCGCTCGTCGCCGCCAGAGACGCCGACCCCACCCAGTTCACCCTGGCCAAGGTGGACCCCGCCGAGCAGGATCTGCCGACGCTGCAAGACTCGATTCACCAGATGAAGGTTGCTGGCCGGTCGACGAGGCCGCTGGAGGCGGGGCTCTGGCACAAGATATCGGGCCCGCTTTCCGCCATTCTGATGCCGCTTCTTGCTGCCGTCGCCGCGTTCGGCCTCGCCCGCACCGGACGTCTCTTCCTCCGCGCGGTGCTCGGGATGGCCTTGGGCTTTGCCTATTTCGTTGCCGACAACTTTGCTCTCGCGATGGGGAATTTCGGCGCTTATCCGCCGCTCCTCGCCGCCTGGGCACCTTTCTTCCTCTTTCTCCTCATCGGCGAGACGGTTCTCATCCGTACCGAGGAGTGACGGAGCTCTTCCAACGCGAAGCGCCGGGATGGCCAGGGGGCCGGGCCAGTCTGCCCCTGCCTCGCCGAGCTCCCACATGAGCAGAGTTACGCGGCGGGACGTGGCTCGCGGCGCCGGCCTTGCCGGTCTGGCACGCGCCGGCGCGCTGATCGAGGCGGTCGCCCAGCCTCTCTTCACCTGGCTTTTCGGACTCGCGACCTACGGGCTTTACGTCGTTCTCTGGGGCGCCGTGAACCTCCTCTCCAACGTCGCCGACCTGGCCATGACCGCAGCGCTTCAGCGCTTCGTGCCGAGCGCCGGCAACGAGGAGGAAGCGCACGCGGCAGTGAAGGTCGCTCTCCTCATCGCGCTTGTCCCGACAGTCCTGATCGCCGCGCTCGTTTCTTTCAACGCCGGCGCTGTCGCCACATTCTTCTCAGCTGCGCCCGAAGACCAAGCCTCTCTCCCGCAGGGGATCGCCCTGTTCGCCTGGGCGCTTCCGTTGTGGACGTTCGTAGAGGTGGCGACCTCGGCCGCTCGCGCCCGCCGCGCGTTCGGCCCGGAAATCCGCCTGCGCATCTTCTGGGAGCAGATGGCCCGCATTCTGTTCGTCCTCGGCTTTGCAGGCCTCGGATTTGCGAGCCTCGGCCTTGTCCTTGCCCACCTCTGTTCGCTTGCTCTGACGGCTATCCTCTGCCTCCCCCTTCTCGGTCGCTACTACGACCTGAAGCTCCTTGTCCGAACTCCGGTGGCGGGCCCGCTCGCCCGCACGCTTGCGGTCACGGGGCTGTTCCTCCTTCCTGCGACGATTGCGCGCCGCATCCTGATCGATGCTCCGCCCGTGGTGCTGAACATGATGCTGCCAGGCGCACACGGTGCGAGCGCGGCAGGCCTGTTCGAGATTGCGCGCAAGATTTCAACGATCCCGCTGATCGTCCGCCAGGCCTTCCAATATGTGATGGCGCCGCTTTCCTCGGCGCAGGCGCATCTCGACCGCCGGGAAATCGCCCCGCTTTACCTGTTCGCGAGCCGCGTTTCGACCGCTCTGGTCGTGCCGCTCGCCGGCCTGCTCGTCTTTGCCGGGCGCGACATATTGAGCCTTTACCGCCCCGAGGCGCAGGCGGCACTCCCGCTCCTCTACATCCTCGTGGCTGCGCGGGCAGCCGAAGCAATTGTCGGTCCCGCCACTCCGATCGTGGAGATGACCGGCCACCGCGCGCTCCCCCTTTTGAACAGCGCCGCCGGCGTCGCGCTCTGGGGCGCGCTCGCATTCCTGCTCGTGCCCGCCAACGGTGCCATTGGCATGGCCATCGCGGTCGCGGCCGCCACCGTCTTCATCGCTTATGCCGCCACACTCGAACTTCGGATCGCGGAGCGGCTCACACCATTCGACGGCAAGCTCTTTCGAGGCTTCCTCATCGCGCTCGCGGGGGTCGGCCTGATGGCCTTTGCCGAGCAGTTGACGCGCGGTCCCGCCCGCTTCGCCGGCGTCTTGGCGCTATGGGCACTCACAAGCTGGTGCGCACTCCGTTTCGGCCTGCTTCGGGCCGACCGCGAGGCGCTCGGCCCGCTTGCGCAGCATTTCCGCCTCCTTTCCTAGAGTGCTTGTCAGTCAGGTCGAATCACCTGACGGCCCGGAAAGCACGGCAAACGAAGCAAACTGGACCCATTCCCGGTTCAATCGAACCGGGAACGAGTCTAGCCAAGGGTGAGACTTTCGCTTCGGAAGCGGGGCTGGGTTCAACAAGGTGAAAGGGCGCAGCACGCTCTGCCGCTCCGGGGCCTCAAATCTGCCTTATTGCCATTTCATCTGGCACACACATATTGTGGTTTAGGAAACCGGTTAGCCCCGCCTAAGCTGCTGGAAAATCGAGGAAAGACGAACGTGAGAATCGCTCAAAGCCTGCGCCCGTCCTTCTGGAGGCGCGAGCATCATCTCGACAAGATGAGCTTCAAGGACCTCGTCGTCGCTTATGTGCAATATCCGGCGATCATCGCCTACGTGCTGCTGGCGGTTGCCGCGATCGGCGTTTACGCTTGGCGCCCGGCCCCACTCGTGCCGACCCTGGTCGCGCTCGGAGTTGCCGCCCTGGTGTACCCGTTGGTCTGGTACGTCCTCCACCGCTGGGTGCTTCACAGCCGATGGATGTTCAAGGTGCCGTTTCTCGCTTCGACCTGGAAGCGCATCCACTACGATCACCACCAGGATCCCAACCACCTCGAGGTGCTGTTCGGGGCCCTGCACACGACCCTTCCGACCATCGCCATCGCGACGGCGCCGGTCGGCTATGCGATTGGAAGTTTCTGGGGCGCTGGCGTGGGCGGCGCTGCGATCGCCTTTGCGACCGGGCTCCTCACGACCTGCTTCTACGAGTTCGTGCATTGCATTCAGCACCTCGCCTACAAGCCCAAGTCCAAATGGCTGGCCGAGATGAAGAAGCGGCACATGGCGCACCACTTCCACGACGAGAACGGCAATTTCGGCATCACCACCTTCTTCTGGGACAAGCTTTTTGGCACCTTCTACGACCGTGCCGAACGCCCGAAGAAGAGTGAGACCGTGTTCAACCTCGGCTACACGCCGGACGTTGCCGAGCGCTACCCGCACGTTGCGCGGCTCTCGGGCGGTGTCGCCACGGGCCACCCGCGGCGGCGCGCGGAAAGTTGAGCGTCGGAAGCGGTTCTTTCAGCCGGTGCTGTTTGGAAGCCGAGGTGCGGCTCCAACGCGACGATGCTCAATGCTTAAAGCAATGCTCCCGGTGCCAGGCGAGGTAGCTCGGGTGCGGCCGGTGGGCGGAATTTGACGGCACCGCTGCTCTCCTTGTCGAGTTGACGAGCTTCCAGACTCCATCGACATCGTTCACCTGCCTTGAGACGATCACCTCCAGATCGTCGGACAGGCTGATGAGGCCGCGGTCGAACATCCAGTGCGCGGTGCCGGATAGAGCGATGCCGTTGGTGATGATATCGGGGCCGTGATGCTCGACCGGCTTGATATGAGCCGCTTCCACTTCCGCCCGCCCGCCTCCGTTGATGAACTTCAGACCGGTGATCGCGCACCGGACTCATAAGCCTCGAGCACGATCCGCCGGAACACGCGATTGCGGACAAGGCGTGAACTGTAGACCGCGACCCGCTCTCGCTGGGCGTCCATGATGAACGGCGCGTGTTCCTCGTTGAGCAGGTTCCCGAGCGGCGCCTCCGCAGCCGTGCCGACGCGGGGGAGCAGAGTGTCCTCCTCGGGTATGCCGAGTTCCAGGATATTGTTGAAATCCTCGATCGAGATCGGCCGGACCGCAGCTTGCGCGCGACCTGAGAGGGCACCGGCTTCGTTGTAGAGGCCCCGCTCGACGAGCCCCCCGGGGCCGGTGAAGGGGACGGGCCGTTCGAAATCCAAGTAGCTGCCGGGCTCGATGAGAGCGAGATACATCCCGTTCGCTGAAGGATCAGGGATGATGCGCTCCACCCGCGCGATGGCGTAATAGCCTTTGCTGGAGGGCACCTTCACCGGCTGATAATAGATGATCCAGTCGCCGACGAAGACCGAAGCGCGGCGAAGATATTGCCTCGGAAACTGGTAGTGGATCTCGGGTTGATCATCGTAGATCGAGTCCGGCCGGTGTAGAAATACGCCTCTCACTGCCCCTGCCTCCCCGCGCCGCTCGGCAGCTTAGCAGGGGACCGGTTCGAGACAAAGGCTGAGCGGCTTGCGGCCACCACACAGCATCGGTGACAGCCGCGGCGCCAGGCGCTACCAAGCCCCGATGAGTTCCTCCGCCAATCCGCTGTCCTCCTCCTCCCTTTCACCTCCCCGGGGTCGCAATCAAAGTACCACGTCGACGGGACTGACCATCCGGCCCGTGGAGGACGCCGCCGACCGGAAGGCGTTCGTGGACCTTGCCTGGAAGCTCAACCGGGGCGACCCGAACTGGGTGCCCCCGTTGAAGACCGAGGTTCATGGCCTCATCGATCCGCGCACCAACCCCTGGTTCGAGCATGCCGAAGCGCGCCTGTTCCTCGCTGAGCGGGATGGGGAGACGGTTGGGCGGATATCGGCGCAGGTCGACCAGGAAGTGCTGCAGTATATGGGCGAAGGCCTGGGCCAGTGGGGCATGTTCGAGGCCGCCGATCAGGAGGTCGCCGCGGCGCTGATCGCCCGCGCCGAGGACTTCCTCCGCGGCCGCCGAATGAGCCGCGCGCAGGGGCCGTACAGCTTGTCCATTTGGGACGAACCGGGCCTCCTCGTCAAAGGATTCGATCATCCGCCCACCGTGATGATGGGCCACAACAGCCCCGCTTACCAAGCTTGGATCGAGGCGGCCGGTTATTCCGGGGTGAAGGACCTGTACACTTACGACCTTTCCATTTCCGATCCCCTGCCGCCGCTGGTGCAGCGCATCGTTCAGTCGGGCGAGCGCAACCCGCGCATCCGAGTCCGCAAAGTCGACAAATCCCGCTTCGATGAGGAAGCGGCACTGATCCTCGGCATTTTGAACGATGCCTGGTCCGGCAATTGGGGCTTCATCCCACTTTCGGAGCAAGAGATCGCTTATGCGGGCAAGAAGCTGAAGCCGATCGTCTACGAAGATCTCATCCGGGTGGCAGAAGTGGAGGGCGAACCGGTCGCCTTCATGATCACCCTTCCCGATTTGAACGAGATCACACGCGACTTCAACGGGCGGCTTTTCCCTGTGAACTGGCTGAAGCTTCTCTGGAAGCTGAGGAGGCCGCAGGTCCGGACAATGCGCGTTCCCCTGATGGGGGTCGTGAAACGTCTTCAGGCAACGCGCCTTGCGAGCCAGCTTGCCTTCATGATGATCGAATATACCCGGCGCGACGCCATCAGCCGATATGGCGCAAGCCGTAGCGAATTCGGGTGGATCCT
>JALYNE010000037.1 GCA_030773375.1 Pseudomonadota bacterium | reverse complement strand
CTCTTGGGCTCCTTCAGAGGCGCTTCGAGCGCCTTCAGTTCGGTCGCGAGGCCCTCCTGTTTCTCAGCTCCGACGTTTTTCTGGACCAACTTGGCGAACGCCTGCTCGCCGGGCGTCCATTTCGGCAGCCCGACCGCCTTGATGTTGGCGTAGGCAGCCTCGGCGATCGGACGGTTGAAGTGGCGGGGTGCGGCCGTGCCGAGGATCCGCCGCTTCACCGTCGTGCCGGTCATCCTGGCGGCACCGTCTGCGATCTCGTTGCCGATGTCGAAATTTTTGCGGATGCGCTCGAAGTCCTGCTCGCGAAAATAGTACCAGACGGACGCCACCGACGGCACGACGTTTGGCTGGTCGCCACCATCGGTGATGACATAGTGCGACCTTTGCTCGGGCCTCAGATGCTCGCGGCGCATATTCCAGCCGATGTTCATCAGCTCGACGGCATCGAGCGCCGAGCGGCCCCGCCACGGAGCACCGGCTGAGTGGGCACTTTCGCCGCTGAACAGATATTCGACCGAGACGAGACCGGTACCCGAAGGCTGCCCCCAGCCCGTTTCAAGATTGTCTCCGACATGCGTGAAGAGCACCGCATCCACCCCGTTGAAGACACCGTCGCGTACCATGTAGGCCTTGCCAGCCACGAGCTCCTCGGCAACGCCCGGCCAAAGCATCAGCGTGCCGGCAATCTTGTTCCGCTCCATCAGCTCCTTCACCGCGAGAGCCGCGACGATGTTCACCGCCTGACCGGAATTGTGACCCTCGCCGTGCCCGGGCGCGCCCGCAACGAGCGGCTCGCGCCACGGCACGCCAGGCTTTTGCGAGGATTTCGGAATACCGTCGATGTCGCTTCCGAGCGCGATGACCGGCCCACCATTACCGTTGGTCCAGCGCGCAACCCAGCCGGTCGGCAGCCCGGAGATGCCGCGCTGAACCGTGAAGCCGTTCTTTTCGAGAAGCGCGGTCAGGTAGCGCGAGGTCTCTTCCTCGTGAAAGCCGAGCTCGCTGAAGCTGAAAACCGAGTCGTTGATTTCCTGCGCGAGCTTTGCGCGCGCGTCCACCCCGGCCACCGCTCGCGCCTTGAGGCCGCCGGCCCGCGGTGCCGCCTCCGCGGTCCCCGCGAGGGCAAGCGCGACTGCGGCTGCAAAAGTGAAGCTTGATGGGATCATTTGTTCATCCTTTCGCACCCAACATGGCTGGCGCGATGCGGCTTTGGCAAGCGCCCGACTCGTCCCGGCCCGGAATTGATTCGGTTCGGCGAACCCGCAGGAACCGGCGACTCGCAGCTTCGCTGGCGCTCGATTCTCCCTGGAGGATCAAAGGCATGCGCGCCGCCAAGCTCGATTCAGGCATGATTTCACGGATTGCCTATGATGAAGCCGGAGAGGCACTCAGCATCTGGTTCCGGCAAACGGGGCGCTACGTCTATTATGGCGTTCCACGAACGGTTTACGAGGGGCTGCGGGCGGCACGCTCGGCAGGGCGCTACTTCAACGAGTGCGTCAAGGGCCGTTACCGCTGCAGCTTCGATCCGGAGCGACGGCGGTTCAGGCCGCCTGCCCCGGAACCGCAACGCCATCGCGCCCGCAGCGTTGGCGGTGGGTGACCGTCTATTTCACCAGCGACACCCATTTCGGCGACCATCGCACGCTCAACATCCACAAGCGGCCATTCAGCTCGGTCGCGGAGATGGATGACGCCCTACTCGGCGCCTGGAACGGCGTGGTCAACCACGAGGACGAGGTCTGGCATTTGGGAGACTTCGCCCGAAAGCTGGCCGATGTTCCGGCTCTGCTTGCTGCCCTCAAAGGAAGGATACACCTTATCCGCGGAAACAATGATCCTGCCGGCATTGCCGATCTTGCAGGCTGGGCGAGCGTTTGCGACTATCACGAAATGGAGCTGGAAGGGCGCAAGCTCATCCTCTGTCATTATCCCTTCCGAAGCTGGAATGGACAGCATCGCGGCGCGATCAACCTTCACGGCCACAGCCATGGAAAGCTGAAATCGCTGCCGCGGCAATATGATGTGGGGGTGGATGCGCGTGGATTTCGCCCGGTAGCGCTCCCGGCCCTGCTGACGGAGTGAAGGCTTCGCGCGTACGGGTTCTTGGCTACTTCAAATCGCGTAGCGTCAGCCGGTCCCACATCGCCGCCCAAGGCGAGTCCGCCTTGCCCTCCGACTCGAGATAGGCAGGCTTCAGCACATTGGTGCTGCTGCTGCTCACCGGCGTGGGCTTAACATTGGCCAGCCGTTTCAGATCGAACTTCTGGTCGAACTTGAGGCCGGTCTGGCCACCCCTCGTCCAGCAGACCCTCGCAAATGCGGTGCCGCCCTGATCGAGGTCGAGAAGCACTTCCTGCTCAAGTGGGAATTCGTGATCGGCCTCCACCATTGCGCCGTCGGCGGAAATGTTCCGCAGGCGCACAGGCACGGAGTCGTGGTTGCAGTGGATCGTGCCCTTCCAAATGAAGCCATGGCGGGGCGCCCGGCTTTTGCTGGTGCTCTCGACCGGCTCGATGTCCGGTTCGCCGTTGAGGCGGCGGATGATGAACTCCTGAATGGGCATCGAGCCGATGATCGTCGTCTCGTCCAGGAACTCGAGGCCGAGCCGGTCTTCACGCAACCAGCGCACGACGCACTTGGTGCGATTGCAACCGGGAAATTGGATTTCGACGTTCTCACCGATGCGGACCTCGACGGCGGCTTCGATCATGATCCCGCCAGAGGAAACGTTAACAACCGACACTTCATACTTTCGCCGACGGAGGATCAGCATCGCCTGGTCGAATATGTCGCGATGGCGCTCCTCGCGGCGATGGTTTGTAAGGCGGGATTCCTCGCGCTTCACCGCAATCGCAGTGAGGCTGCGGGTGTTGTCCGGCGCGGCCTTGCGTCTTTTCGATGCGATCGGCGTCGCAGGACGGGCGGGTTCGCCAGAAAGGATTGCGGAGCGGAGGTCGTGCATCTTTTTCCCCGGGGCTGGTTGCCGGCGGATTATGCAGCAGAATGTGTTACCTAATTGCTACTGATCAGCCGCGCGGGAGCAGCGACAGTTCGTAGTTTCGCAGAAGATCTTCCGGCCCGTCGAAAAGCTCCTCTGCCCCTGCCTGGCGAAGCACATCATCGGGGAAGCCGCCGCTCCTCAGGCCAATCACCCCTAAGCCAAGCTTCTTCGCGGCCTGAACGTCAAAGGGGGAATCGCCGACCACGACGACCTCGTTTGGTCCGAACGGCCTCACTTTCTCCATTGCAGCTGCGAAGATGTCCGGACAGGGCTTGGAGTGCTCGACGTCGTCTGCGGATGTGGTCGCTGTGACGAGATCGGCGGCGCCGATCAGGTTCAGGTGGAAGTCGACTTCCGCCCCTTTGGCGGAGGAGGCGAGCACGATCTTCTTTCCGTCCGAGACGATCCGCTCGAACAGTTCACGCACGCAGGGAAATGGCACGACCCGCGGCAGGTAATCGCGCTCGAACAGGTCGGAGCGATACGTGTCGATCTCCTCGTGCAGGCGATCGGCTTCGTCCTTGGGGAGCAGCGCCGGAATCAAATTATCGCCGCCCTTTCCGATCTGCTGTCGAATATCCTCGAGCGGGATGTCGAAGCCGAACTGCAAAAACGCCTCGCGCCAGGCGGAAGCGTGCAAATCGTTGCTGTCGATCAGCGTGCCGTCGACGTCAAACAGAACTGCTCCGATCATTATCGCTCCATGAGAAACGGGTCGCAGCTTAAGTCCAGCCGTACCCGTCGGTTCCGTGGGCCCCGTGCATTCCGTCCGATTAGCGATGAAGACGGACAGGGAATGCAGTGGGGACGCTTCACCCCGGAGCCGCTTCGGCGGCTGTGCGGGCGGCGACTCGGCTCTTCCTCACACCCTCGGCGGCAAAGATGACAAGCGCCGCCCAGATCGCGCCGAAGCAGATGATGTGCGGCACGGTGAGCCGCTCGCCGAACATCAGGACCGCCAGCAGGAACTGGAGCGAGGGAGCGATATATTGAAGGAAGCCGAGGGTCGAATAAGGCAGGCGCCGCGCTGCCGCCGTGAAGAGCAGCAGCGGCACAGCCGTTGCCGCACCGGCCAGCGTGAGCAGAAGGTCGGTGCCGAATTCTACGCCGAAGCTGCTCTTGCCTGCCTGGTGCAGCGACAGGATCCAGATGAGCGCGAGCGGCGCCAGCATAGCCGTTTCGATCAACAGGCCTTCCAGCGAGTCGACGGGCGCGACCTTGCGCAGGAACCCGTAAAGCGCGAAACTCGCGGCAAGGCTGAGGCTGATCCAGAGCGCACCGCCGGCTCCCGCGGCCAATACCGCTGCCCCGGCCGCCGCGAGGAGCACAGCAAAGCTTTGCCCTCGCGTCAGGCGCTCGCGGAGCACGACCACCCCGAGCAACACGTTGACGAGCGGGTTCAAATAATAGCCAAGGCTGCCCTCGAGCACATGGCCGTTGACCACGGCCCACACCCAGATCAGCCAGTTCGCTGCGATGAGGGCGGCGGTCAGCGCGAGGATTGCTGCCACCTTTGGACTCCGGATTGCCGCGCCGATAGCGGGCCAGCGCTTTGAAAGCGTCGCCAGCAAAGCGAGGAACGGCAGCGACCACAGGATGCGGTGGGCGACGATCTCGCCCGCGGGCACGTGGTCGATCGCCTTGAAGTAAAGCGGCAGGACGCCCCAGAAGAGGTAGGCGCCGAGCCCGAGCAGCAGTCCCGCTCGCGCCTGGGCGTGTTCGTTGGTCATGGCGCGCGCGCCTAGACCATTTGGTGGCTGGGGGAAACGGCCCGACGCATGCTGCCGGGTCCCGAGCAGGCGGCGGCCCACTAGGGTGATTGGTTGAATGCCCGCACTGAGCTAGGCTGCGCGTGCAGCCTGGGAGTGAGGGAATGCGCTTGATCCAATTTTTTGCCGCGGCAGGCCTGCTTGCGCTGCTCGGAGGATGTGACGGCGACAGGGATGAAAAACCCGCCGACAGTGTCGATGCCGGAACTGAAACAGCCCAAGCGCCCGCAGACGGTAAAGCCGAGGACGGGCGCCTTTCAATCAAGGGTCCCGGCTTCGACCTCAAGGTCAACATTCCGGAAGGCGTCAGCAACCCGGCCGATAGCGAGAACGAACTTCTTTATCCTGGCTCCACATTGAGCGGCATGCACATCGAGGCGGGAGGAACGACCGGCAACGCAAAGGCGAATGGCGGCGTTGAACTCCGCTTCATCAGCTCCAATCCGCTGGAGACAGTCGCCGGCTGGTATCGCGATCCGGAGCGTCGGGGCAGGTTTACCGTGAAATCCGTGGCACGGGAGGGTGGAGCACTCGTCATCAGAGGCAGTCAGAAGGGCGATGGTGACGCGTTCGTGCTGCGCCTTGCCCCGGCAAGTGGGGGTGGGACCGAAGGACGGATGACGCTGAGCGATCGGGGCTGAGAACAAGGTGGGCGCTCTTGCCGAACCCGAAGAAGTGCGAGCGCATCTGATTGCGGCCGCGCACGCCGGCGTGGCCGTGACCTACGGCCAGCTTCTGGAGCAGCTTGGCTACAGCTTCTCGCGCCCGAAGATGCGGCAGCTCTGCGCGATCCTTTCCGCCATCGACCAAGATGCCGAAGTGCGTGGCGAGGTGGAACTTGCGGTGCTGGTGGTCCGCCAGAGCGACGGCATTCCAGGCCAGGGATGGTGGGTCGCGGGTGGGGCTCGCAGCCGAGGCTATGAGGGACCATGGGAGGGGCCTCAGGCGGCAGGGTTCATCCGCTCGGTCCAGGCCGAAACCTTTGCCTTCTGGCAGTCCCGGTTCGGGACAGCGCCGAGCTCCCGCAAGGATTAACCATGTCTCGTCACCCATCGGCTGCAAAAGTCGTGCATAGGGGCAGGGAGGAGCTTTTCGAATGCCAAAAGGTGCCGCAATGCCGTTTCGCATGGTCATCCTTGGCGCGGCGCTCTCGCTCGCCGCGTGCAATCAGCGCGCTCGCGATGCCGAGCTCGCCGAGCTCGATAACCAGATCGTCGGGAACGACGCCGACCCGGCGCTGACCAGCGCTCTTCAAGACCAGATCCTGGTGGATCCCGCGCTGACGCAGCAGTCCAACAAAAATGCCGTACGCCCGCCGGAAACGCCGACGCAGGCGCAATATCCGCTTCCAGCCGAGACGCAGGCTAGAGGGGAGGCTGCTGCAGCTCCACAACCTGGCAGGCCGGAGACCCGCGTTGCGGCGGCTTCCACCGGCGGACCGGAAGGCAGCGGGACGGCGGAGTGCGCCTCCGCGCTTCGATATGGCGCGGCTTGGGCGAGGCGCTTGCCCAGCGGCTTTGCGCTTTATCCCGGCGCTCGGCTCGATGAAGCGGCAGGCACGGATCGGTCCGATTGCCGCGCGCGCATCGTAACCTTCACCACCGGAGCGGCACCTCAACAGGTGATCGGTTGGTATCGCTCGCGCGCTGCTGGAGCCGGCTACACGGCCGAGGACCAGGTGCGGGGCGCCGATCAGATCCTCGCCGGTGCAAATGCGCAATCCGGCGGTGCTTATTACCTGATCCTCACGCCGCGGCCGGGCGGCGGCTCGGAAGTGGCGCTGATCGTCAACGGCGGCTAGAGGGAGGCCGCACCCGGGCTGCATCAAGCTCAGCTCCACCCCCTCTGGCGAAGCGGCTGCCGCGTCGCTACATCGCCGCGAATGCCGAACCTCATCCTCGTCATGCTCGGCGGCGCCATCGGCGCCGCCTTCCGTTACCAGGTCGGCAGGATCGCAGCGGAGCGGCTCGGCCACAGCTTCCCTTGGGGAACCTTCACCGTAAACCTCGTCGGCAGCCTGCTCATGGGGCTGCTCGCCAGTGTCCTCGCACAGGCCGGCAGAGCGTCTGAGCCGCTGCTGCTGTTTACGGGCGTCGGCGTGCTTGGTGGCTTCACCACCTTTTCCGCATTCAGCCTTGAAACTGCGCGCATGATCGAGCGCGGCGATTTTGCGACTGCCGCGATATATTCCGTCTCCTCAGTGCTAGCCGGGGTCGCCATGCTGTTCGTCGGCCTTTGGGTCGGGAGGGCGGCGGCATGACGAAAGGCGCAGCCAGCGGAGAAGTCCGGCAGTTCACCGTCTCTACAGAGGATGACGGCATCCGCCTGGACCGTTGGTTCAAGCGGAACCTACCTGATGCAACCTTCAACATTGTGTCGCGATGGGCCCGAACCGGACAGCTCCGGATCGAAGGCAAGCGCGCCTCGCCCGGCGACCGGGTCGAGGCAGGGCAGATCATCCGCGTCCCGCCGGCCGAAGCGCCCGCCGCTCCGAAAGCCTTGCCCGAGCGTCGACAGCTCAGTGCAGACGAGATCGCTTTCGCCAGAGACATGGTGATCTATCGCGCTCCCGCGGCCATCGTCGTCAACAAGCCGCCTGGTCTCGCCACGCAAGGCGGCACCAAGACCACCATTCATCTCGACGGGCTGCTCGATGGCCTGGTTGAAGATGGCGACCCACGCCCGAAGCTCGTGCACCGGCTGGACAAGGACACCTCGGGCGCGCTTCTCATCGCTCGCACTCCGCGGGCGGCGGCATTCTTCTCCAAGTCGTTTTCCGGGCGCACGGCGCGCAAGGTCTACTGGGCGCTGGTCGTCGGCGTGCCCGACATCAAGGACGGCTTCATCGACCTGCCGATCGGCAAGCAATTCGGTACGGGCGGCGAGAAGATGTGCGTGGACGAAGAACAGGGCTTGCCTTCGCGGACTCGCTATCGCGTCATCGAGCGGGCCGGCAACCGGGCTGCCTGGGTGGAACTCCAGCCGCAGACCGGGCGAACGCACCAGCTGCGCGTCCACATGGCGGCGATCGGGCACCCAATCGTCGGCGACGGCAAATATGGCGGGCAGGAAGCCTATCTCACGGGCGCCATAAGCCGTAAGCTGCATCTCCACGCCCGGCGTCTACGCATCGATCATCCCGATGGCGGCCAGATCGACGTGACAGCAGACCTCCCCACGCATTTTGCCGAAAGCATGGCCTATCTTGGCTTCGAGCCGGCCGCGGGAGACCTGCCACTGGACGAGGTGAAGTTCGGGGACACAGCGGAAGGCAAGCGCAAGGCCGCGAGCGCTGCGGCCAAGGCTCGACGCAAGGAACGCAAGGGCGAACGGCGGAGCAGGGGGAAGGCCTGAATGCACCCCAATGCGAAGTTCGATTGGAAAGATCGAAGCGAGATGCTTGCGCTGATCCAAGAGGTCTCGTTCTGCACCGTGTTTGTTGCGACTGCAGCGGGAAATTTCGCGATCCACGTGCCGGTGCTCGTCGGCGGCGAGACTTTCCTTCGCTTCCATGTCGCCAAGGCCAATCGCGCTGCATCGGCCCTGGCGGAAGCGCGAGCGCTGCTTTCCTGCGTTGGTCCAAACGCTTACATCAGCCCGGATTGGTACGGGACGCCAGACCAGGTGCCGACGTGGAATTATCTCGCGGTTGAAGCCGAGGGCCGGCTCCGGACGATGGACCTGCCCGAACTCGTCCAGCATCTCGACGCCTTGAGCGCGCTGCAGGAGGCTCGTCTGGCTCCGAAGAAGCATTGGACCCGCGCCAAGATGAGGCCCGGCCTTTTCGAGAGGATGACGGCGGGGATCCTCGGCTTTGAAATGAAGATCGAAGCGCTTCGTGGCACCCGCAAGCTCGCCCAGCACAAAACCGCCGCGGAGGTGGATGGCGCGGTACGGGGGCTCGCCGCTTCAGGCGGGGCCGAAATGGCAAAGCTGATGCGCCTCGAGGCGCCACTTTGAACCACCTTGCCATCTTCGACTGCGACGGAACTCTGGTCGACAGCGAATCCAACATCTGCTTGGCGATGGAGCACTGCTTCGCAGGGGCCGGGCTCGAGCCGCCCTCGCGTGAGCGAACGCGGCGGGTGGTGGGCTTGAGCCTCGTCGAAGCGATGCAGGCAATGCTTCCGCAAGCGGAGCCTCACATCCACGGCGCCCTGGCCGCAGACTATAAGCGCGTGTTCCACCGGCTGCGCGGAGAGGGGCTTGTCGAGGAGCCGCTTTATGATGGCATAAAGGAGCTCATCGACGGGCTTGAACAGAATGAGTGGCTGCTCGGCGTCGCGACCGGAAAGTCGGATCGCGGCCTCAAGCTCTGCCTTGACCATCACGGCCTGCAACTGCGCTTCGTGACGCTGCAGACGGCTGACCGACATCCTTCCAAGCCGCACCCCTCGATGATCGAGCAGGCGATTGCCGAGGCCGGCGCCGAAACAAGCACAACGGTGATGATCGGCGACACGACGTTCGACATGGCAATGGCTCGCGCCGCCGGGGTGAGGGCCATCGGTGTCGCCTGGGGTTATCACGGGCCACAGGAACTTTTGCACGCCGGTGCGCACCATATCGCCACTCATCCGTTGGACATCCTAGAGATGGTAAAGGCTTTCGCATGACGAGCCCTGTTGACGAAGAGACTTGGCGCAAGCGCTTCATCCTGATCAACCTGATCCGCATCGGCGGCACGGTGGTGACGTTGGTCGGGCTGTTCCTCTGGCACAGCGATTGGCTGCGCCCGCGCGGTGATCTTGTGGTCGGGCTGTCGCTGGCGCTGATCGGCCTCGTCGTCAGCTTTGGCGGCCCGATCTACCTCTCGCGCCGCTGGCGGGAGCCTCCCACTCGGTGAAGCGCTTCTACAAAGAGGCGCAAGTTCGGACCGCGGAAGGCGCTACCGAGGTCTTGCTCGACGCGCGTCCGGTGAAGACACCGGCGCGAAACCTGCTGGCCGTGCCGAGCGAAGTGCTCGGGCGCGCCATCGCAGACGAGTGGAACGGCCAAGGAGAGATGATCGACCCGTGGTCGATGCCGCTCACCGGCCTTGCAAATGCCGCGATCGACCGGATTGCACCCGATCCCGCCACCTTCGCGCAAGGGCTGGCGGCGTATGGAGAGGCGGATCTTCTCTGCTATCGCGCTGACGGGCCCAGCGGGCTTGTTGCCCGGCAGAGGGAAGTTTGGGACCCGCTGCTCGCCTGGGCGCGGCGTCGTTTCGACGTCGATTTCGAGGTGGTATCCGGAATCATCCACCGGCCGCAGCCGGAATGGACCGTGCAGCAGCTGGGCAAGGCGCTCGCCGCCCGCGATCCGTTCGAGCTTGCCGCCTTTTCGCCCTTGGTGACGATCAGCGGCTCGCTGATCATCGCCCTCGCGCTCGCCGAAGGCGCGGTCGATCTCGACACCGCCTGGGCGGCTGCATCGCTCGACGAAGCTTGGCAGGCCGAGCAATGGGGCGTCGATGCCGAGGCCGCGCGCGTGCTTGAAGCCCGCCGCCTGGACGTAGCGAGCGCCCGCCGTTTCCTCGAACTCGTCAGGCTTCGCTCGATTGCTTTTAAGTCAGGTGGGATCACCTGAGGGGTCGGAAAGCACGGCAAACAAGAGGAAACTGGACCCGTTCCCGGTGCAAGCGAACCGCGAAACGAGTCTAAGCGCCTCACCCAGCGGGTGCGCCCAAGCTGCAGCTCGGACATCGTGAGGACGCAGCCGGAGGAGCCTGAATGTCAGGCCGCCCGGCAGCAGCTTCAGCGACGCGTGGACCCAACCGGCGGGACGGGCAAACAGGCTCAGCCGATCAGGCCGCGCACGAAATCGTGGAGGAAGATCCGTCTGGTCGCCTTCAACCGCTCGGCCTTCAGCACGGTGTGAACCAGCTTGCGGCAGTGCTCGGCATCGTCATTGATGAAGACGTAATCATATTCGGCCCAGTGGCTGATCTCCGCGGCCGCGCGTGCCATGCGACTGGCGATTACGGGGTCGCTGTCCGTCCCGCGGGAGCGAAGGCGCCGCTCGAGCTCCTCCATGGAAGGTGGCAGGATGAAGACGCGGACGATGTCGGGATCCACCTGCTTCAGCTGCTGAGTGCCCTGCCAATCGATGTCGAGAAGGACGTCGCGACCATTCTCGATCTGCTTTACGACCTCGCGCTTCAACGTGCCGTAACGATGGCCGAAGACATGCGCCCATTCGAGGAACTCACCACTGGCGACCAGCGCGTCGAATTCATCGTTGGTGACGAAGTGGTAATCGGCCCCGTCGGCTTCACCTGCGCGTATCGGCCGGGTGGTCGCGGAGACGGAAAGGCCGATGCCGTCGTCAGCACCCAGGATCATCCGGGCAATCGTCGATTTGCCGGCTCCGCTGGGGCTGGACAGGACGAAGAGCAGGCCGCGGCGCTTCAGGGGATTGGCGGTCACCATGGCCGCTACTGGCGTGCGCGCGCTTGCAAGGTCAAGCCCGATCGATGCTATGGACGTCCATGCGCAGGTTTGTCGCCCTCCTGAGAGGAATCAATGTCGGCGGCCGGAATCAGATCGGGATGGCGGATCTGTGCGAGCTCGCGGCGGGGCTCGGCTGGTCGGATATCCGCACCTACGTCCAGAGCGGAAACATGGTCTTTGGTGCGAACGGCGATCCGCCGAAGCTCGAGCGTGAACTGGAGCTCAGGCTGGAGCAAGGCTTCGGGCTGAAGGTCGCGGTTATCGTTCGCCCGGCCGAGAGCTGGAGCGGCATCGTCAGAGGCAATCCTTTCCGGCAAGCGGCCGAGGCCGACCCAAGCCGGCTCCTCCTCTACCTCTCGAAGCTGCCACAACAGCCGGGTGCGGAGGCTGCGTTGCGGGAACGGGCTGAGGGCGGGGAAGCGGTTGCGGTCGTAGACGAGGCGCTTTGGATACACTTTCCCCACGGACTCGCGAGGTCCAAGCTCGTCCCGGTGCTTGTGGATCGCCTGCTAGGCTCGCAATCCACGGGCCGAAACTGGCGCACAGTGCTGAAGATCCAGGCGCTGCTGCAGCAGTAACGGCCCGTCGGAGCAAGAGCGCGAGGCGCAAGGGCGCGTGTCAGCCGCCCGCGAGGCCTTCGATCACCTTTCCACTTCCGTCGCATACAGGGCAGGGCTTGCCTTCGAATTCGCCGCTGCCGTTGCAGTTGCGGCAAAGATTCTCGCCGGTGCCCGGCGTGCCAGGGGCGGCTTCATCGCCGGGGGAAGTTCCGTCAGCTATGTTCGTCATGACCGGGCTCACTGCCTTACCGTGAGAGGATGATTGGAAAACAGGCCGGCTGAGCCGGAGTTCCGCCGAACATCTCAGCCGGCGTGACGCGACAGGGGCATGAGCACGTCACCCAGTTGCGGTGGTTCTCCATTGAAACCGAGTTGCAGGGCACAAGCTCGATGTGAGGCGGAGCCGACATCATAACGTTACGAGACGGCCCTATTCGGAATCGACGCGCCAGCGGCTCCGATTGGGGCTTTGAATAAGCGCGTCCCCGACGGACGGGCCGGCGCTTTGGAAATCGAACAGCATGAGGCCTCATTTTGGGGTAGCGCGCCGCATCTGGAAACACACCATCGCGAGCGGCACGAAAGGAACCTGCGCGAGCATCCGGCGGTTCCCGTTTTCCACATATGGGGTTCGGCCCGGCGGAAGAAGGGGCAAAGAGTGAGCAGATGCCTAGAGTGCTTGTCAGTCAGGTGGAATCACCTGACGGCTCGGAAAGCACGGCAAACAAAGGAAACTGGCCGCGTTCCCGGTTCAATCCAATCGGGAACGAGTCTAGTAGCACTCCTGGCGGCGACCGCCTGCGCCGCGCCGGCGGACGCAAGTGAAGTCTTCGGCGGCCTTTACTCCCACGATGTGAAGACGGGGATCACACGCAGCGGTTTCGAACGCGGAGTGGACGTTCAGCTCGGCTGGCGCGGTGGGCGGATCGAGGCTCTTCGCGCGATCGGCGCTCCTTCGCCGCACGCATTGGCTTCGATCAACAGCGAAGGGGAAACGCACTTTGCTGCCGCGGGCATCAGCTGGAAGGCGGGTCGCGCGCTATACGTGAGACCGGGCGTTGGCCTGGCAGTTCACACCGGGCCGGATCGCGTCGGCTTCGGTGAGCAGAGGATCGATTTCGGCTCGCGCGTGCTGTTCGAGCTTGAACTTGGGCTTGGCGTGCAGCTGAACGACCGGATCTCGGCTGAAGCCTCCATCGTTCACCTGAGCCACGCCAAGCTGTTCAGCCCACAGAATCCAGGCATCGACAATATTGGGGTGCGTCTGAACTATCGTTTCCGGTGAGTCGCGGCCAATTGGCACCGTCCTTGCCGCCATGCCCCCGTTTTTTCTTCTAACGGGGCTGTCGCCGGAGAGCGAACGCCTGACTAACGCCCCAGCATCTTTTCCGGGCGGACGACCCGATCGAAGGTCTCGCCGTCCACAAGGTTGAGCTCGAGCCCGGCCTCCTTGAGGGTGAGCCCGTTCTGGTGGGCGTGCTTGGCGATCTTGGCTGCGTTGTCGTAGCCGATCTCGGGAGCAAGCGCAGTGACCAGCATGAGCGAGCGGTTCATCAGCGCCTCGATGCGATTGCGGTCGGGCTCGAGGCCGTCCAGCGCCCGCTCGGTGAAGCTTTCCATGCCGGTGGCCAGCAAGTCGATCGAACGGAGGACATTAGCGCCGATCAGCGGCTTGAAGACGTTGAGCTCCATATGTCCCTGCAGGCCGCCGATCGTGACGGCGACGTGGTTCCCCATCACTTGCGCGGCAACCATGGTCAGCATCTCCGCCTGGGTTGGATTGACCTTGCCGGGCATGATCGAGCTGCCGGGCTCGTTTTCGGGCAGTCGAAGCTCGCCCAGGCCGCAGCGGGGCCCCGATCCAAGCAGCCGGATGTCGTTGGCGATCTTGGTCAGCGACACCGCGATGACGTTGAGCATGCCCGAAAGCTCCACCAGAGTGTCGTGGCTCGCAAGCGCCTCGAACTTGTTGGGAGCGGTTTCGAACGGGAGCTGAGTAAGGTTGGCGACCTCGGCCGCAAAAGCTTCGGCAAACCCCGCAGGCGCATTGAGGCCGGTGCCGAC